>JBAUNU010000036.1:0-3804 GCA_049579405.1 Methylocella sp. | reverse complement strand
GACCCAGTGAGCGGCCAGCGCGACATCCGCCTTCCGCTGGCGGCCGTGGACGGCGCGCTGGCATGCGAAGGTGCGGCGCGTGAGTTGCACGATGCCGGCAACCGGTGGCGGACGCACGAAAGCTGGGCTAGTCTTTTGGCACTTCTGGTGTTGAGAAACGCCAGCGTGGCCGTTCTAAACAGCGCGAACGTCGCGTGTCCCTGCTTTATTCCCCATGGACGATGATCGACCTCTATTATTGGACCACCCCGAACGGGCACAAGATCACGCTCTTCCTGGAAGAGGCGGGACTCCCCTACACGATCCATCCGGTCAATCTCAGCAGGGGGGACCAGTTCAAGCCGGAATTTCGGGCAATTTCGCCCAATAACCGCATTCCGGCGATCGTTGACCAAGATCCTGGCGACGGTGGCGCGCCGCTGTCCGTTTTCGAATCAGGCGCGATCCTCGTCTATCTCGCCGAGAAAACCGGAAAATTTCTCCCCCAGGATATGCGCGGCCGGATGGAAGCGCTCGAATGGCTGTTCTGGCAGGTCGGCGGCCTTGGCCCAATGGCTGGCCAGAACCATCATTTCAAGCAGTACGCGCCCACAAAGCTAAAGTATGCGATCGAACGCTATGTCAACGAAACCAACCGTCTCTATGGCGTCCTCAATAAACGCCTAGCGGACCGCGCCTTTGTGGCGGGGGTTTATTCGATCGCCGACATGGCGGCCTATCCTTGGATTGTCCCGCACGAGAACCAAGGCCAGAAGCTCGACGATTTTTTGCATCTGAAGCGTTGGTTCGAGGCGATAGAAGCGCGGCCCGCGACGCGGCGCGCCTATGCCGTCGCGGCCCGAATCAACACGGCGCCAATCGCCGGCGACGAGGAGTCGCGCAAGATCCTGTTCTCGCAGACGGCGGCGAATGTGAAATAAGTTTCTCCGCCGCGCTGCGGCACCATTTGGGTCCGCTTTATTTTCTAAAATTGCCGGCCTATATCAACCTCCTGAAGCTCGCCTTGGCCAGCCCGCCGGCGCCGCGAAGGGCGCAGAAGACCCGCGCCTTGAAGCGGCGCTGCGGAGCCGTGCCGGAGATCGGACGGAATGTCGGGACACAGCCAGTTCAAAAACATCATGCACAAGAAGGGCAAGCAGGATGCGATCCGCTCCAAGCTGTTTTCCAAGCTCGCCCGCGAAATTACCGTTGCCGCGAAATTGGGCCCGCCCGATCCGGGCATGAACGCGCGGCTGCGCGCCGCAATCTTGGCCGCCCGCGCGGAAAACATGCCAAAGGACAATATCGAGCGCGCCATCAAGAAGGCCTCTGGCGCCGACGCCGAGACTTATGACGAAGTTCGCTATGAAGGCTATGCGCCGGGAGGCGTCGCGGTCATCGTTGAGGCGCTGACCGGCAACCGTAACCGGACGGCGGGCGAGGTGCGCTCTTATTTCACCAAGTCCGGCGGCGCGCTCGCCGAGACCGGCGCGGTGTCCTTCCTGTTCGATCACATCGGCGTTGTCGAGTTTCCGGCGAAGGCCGCTACGGAAGACGCCATGATGGAGGCGGCGATCGAAGCCGGAGCCGATGATGTCCAATCGAGCGAGGACGGCCACGAGGTCATCACCGCGCTCGAAAACCTGCGCGAGGTCGCGCAAGAGCTCGAGTCGAAATTCGGCGAGCCGCGCAAGGCGGGCCTGACTTGGAAGCCGCAAAATACGATCAGCGTCGACGATGAAGTTGGCGAAAGGATCCTGCGCCTCGTCGGCATGCTCGAAGACAACGACGACGTGCAAAACGTCTATGCCAATTTCGAAGTTTCCGACGCACTCGTGGCGAAGTTCGCCGGTTCATAGCGATCGTCTGGAGTGCGGGTCGCTCCGGCTGGGAGCTACGGCATCCCTATTATCACGCCGTGACTTTTTGCGGGATCGTGTCCTCCGGAAGGCCGCTTTTCGCCGGCTCGGGCGCGGCCTCGACGGCGCCTGCCGCGCGAATGATCGCGGCGCCGATTTCATTGATTTTATGCCGCAAAATTTCATTTTCCTCGCGTTGCAGGAGGGCCGCCTCGACATCATGCGGAGGCAGCTTGGCCCGCAGCGCGGCCAGCTCCTGCGTGAGCCCGGCGCACGTCCTGCGGGCCGCATCGAGCGCATCCTGCGAGGCCGCATGGGCGCTCCGCAGCCGCTCGATTTTTTCAAGATAGCCACCCTCGGCGGCGCGGGCCGTTTCGTTTTGCAACATGCGGTGCCGGATCAAGTCCTTTTCCCGTTTGACCGCGGCTTCCAACGCCTCTTCGCGATCCGCGACCCTGGCCGCCGCGGCTTTGAGGGTGACGTGGCCGGCTTGATGCTGAAGCCGCAGCGTCGAAAGTTCCCCTTGGAGACGTTCGACCTTGCGGGTTTGCGCCGCGAGCGCTTGGCCTTGCCGCGTCATACGGGCCTCAAGCGCCGCCAAAGCGCCCCGCTGCTCGGCGGCGAGCGCCTGTGCCTCCGCGAAACTGGCCGCGAGCAGGTTGATTTGAACATCCTTGCGGGCAATGAGTCCGCTTGTGTCGTAACATTCCTTTGCCGTGGCTGCGAGTTCGGCAGAAGTCTCCGCCAAGGCGCGTTGAAGCGCGGCGAGTTCGGCGCGGCGTTCGCTATCTTGCTGGGAAAGAGCGCGTAAACCGGCGTCTTGACCGGCGATCATCGCCGCGCGGCGTCCGAGTTCGGTCATATCGGCCGCATGAGCTAGGTTGAGGGCTTCGGTCTTTTGCTCGAGACGCCTGCGTTCGACCGCGAATTCAGCCCGCAAGAGATCGCGCCCGGCGAGGATTTCCTCGGAGGAAAGCGGAAGCTGCATTTCGAGCCGCCGTACGGACAGCCTTATGGCGCGCCGCCAAAACGCCGGAGCGGCCGCGAGAGCGATAACCCCCGCGACCAAAAACCCAAGCGCGAATAGCATTATCTGTTCAATCACACCGCTGCTCATTCAATCTGACGGATAGCCGGCCCATAGCAAAGAAGGCTCGAACCGACCAATTCTCGATAGCAAAATATGGTCCCGGCATCTAGTTCTACATGCAAACCGCCGCGATTAGAACTTGCCGTGGTCACGCGGGTTTGCGACAACACCGGGACTAAGCGGCGCACTTGGTCACGCCTCCAATGAGCGTGCCGTCCAAAAAGCACGGATCAGGGCTGGGTATGCATGCCGCCAATCAACTACTTTGGACTCGTGGCGAATCTTGGATAGCTTGAGCTTGGAAGTTCATCCATGAATTGCTCTCCCCTTACGGACAATCGAATATTTTTTATCGACAACCCTTAAAACCGCGCTCTCTTCGAGGGCCACCACTTCGTTGTTCCATATTTGATGGAACTCCCCGATTCGAAAGCCTCTGGTTTCGCTGTGTCGTGCATCTGATGCGTTCAACATACTGGGGGTTTATGTTAAACGGCACCAGGCCTAGTGACTCGAAACGATCGAGCCCAACAACATTCCAGTCGTTGGTAGTCAGAATGTTAGACTAGACAGAGATGCTTAGCCAGCTGCGAGAGCCGCCAGCGCCGCGTCGAGCATCCCGGCGGGAAGCCAAGCGACGCAAGGGCCGGCCGTCCAGATCAGCAGCATCCGCAAAGTCTTGTCTGGCCACAGCGGCGTCAGAAGCGCGCGGTAGAGCGCCATTTGGGCGAGATAGCCGGCGGGGGTGCGGTCGAGCGGGCAAGGCGTGCCGCTCTTGTAATCGGCGAGGAGAATTTCGTTGTGGTTTTTGCCAATCCGGTCCACCCGCCCGTCGACATCGATTATCCGCTGCCCGGCCGCTATTCTGCCTGCCAC
>JBAUNU010000035.1:0-2514 GCA_049579405.1 Methylocella sp. | reverse complement strand
GCCCGGCATGGATCATCGCCGCCCTGACCGCGGCTTGCGCCGTCTCCGACGCCGGCAGCATGGGGAGCCGTATTTCGCCAAGAATCTTGCCGAGCAAGGAGAGCGCATATTTGGGACCCGCCGGACTGGGCTCGATGAACATGGCCGCGTGCAGCGGGCACAATTGATCTTGCAGCTTTAGAGCCGCCGCGAAATCGCCGGCAAGACACGCCCCCTGCATTTGCGCACATTGTTTGGGCGCGACATTCGAGGTGACCGAAATGCAGCCATGGCCGCCATGCGCCATAACGCCAAGAGCCGTCATGTCTTCGCCCGAAAGCTGGATGAAATCGGGTCCGAGCGCGTGGCGCTGGAGCGCCGTGCGGGCGACATTGCCCGTCGCGTCCTTGACGCCCGCGATATTTTTCAACTCGTAAAGCCGCTTCATGGTGTCGATCGACATATCGACGGCCGAACGCGGCGGAATATTGTAGATGATGACCGGAATGCCCACGGCATCGTTGACCGCCTTGAAATGGCGAAAAAGACCCTCCTGCGACGGCTTGTTGTAATACGGTGTGACGATCAGAAGGCCATCGGCGCCGGCGCCTTCCGCGAAACGCGAAAGTCCGATCGCTTCCTGCGTGTTGTTCGACCCCGCCCCGGCGATGACAGACACCCGCCCCTTGGCCTCGCCAATGCAGGCCGCGATGACCTTGCGGTGCTCCTCGTGCGACAGGGTGGGACTTTCCCCCGTCGTTCCAACCGGGACGAGACCATGCGTGCCGTTGACGATCTGCCAATCGACGAGGGCACGGAAACGGTCCTCATCGAAACGCCCGCCTTGAAACGGCGTGACAAGCGCGGTGATCGAACCCTTGAAAGCCGTCTGTCTCCCAATTGCCACAGTGTTGCCTTTCCCAAGATCCGCCCAAGTGACGCCGTATTTTACGGGCTCTGTTCAGCAAACAAGCGCCGTGGCGCTGGCAAATACCCAGCATGGACGCAGCATGAGACATAGCTGAATCCGCTCTCGGAAAGGACTCTTTTATCGACACGAGCCGCCAATTAGCCGAGGCCGGCGCTTTCCGACAGTCAGGCGGCGTCGTACCGGATAGGCTTCGTTTGCCATTTGTTAAGGAAGAATGGTTCAGGTTCGTCGTTTCCGCGCCGCTTTGTAGGATTGGATGAACCATGCTCACAAGGCAGTTCCGCTTCGGGCGCATCCCGGGAATCGGCGCTGTGGCGATTTGTGCCCTCGCGTCCGGATGGACCGCGGGGCAATACTCGTTTTTCGTGGCGGGTCGCCGTGAGAAGCCGTCGTCCGATTCGAACGGACCCGCGTCTCCGAAAAATGAGACTCGTTCAAGCGAGGGCGATCTCGCCAAGCCTGTCGCCAAGCTGGCGCCGCATGCTGGCGTACTCTCGCCGGACTTCACGTCGCAACAAGAACGCGACGTGACCGGCCTTGCCGAGGCGATCGCGTTTTATAAGGCCGGCGACCTTGCGCGTGGCGACGGCGCGGCGATGACCGCAAAGGACAAAACCGTCAGAACCGCCCTTGAATGGATCGCGCTGCGGAGCTTTCCGCGTGAAACCGGCTTCGAGCGGTTGCAGGCCTTCATGCAGGCGCATCCCGCCTGGCCCGCGCTCGCCTGGCTGAAGAAGCGCAGCGAGGAAGCCCTGTTCGGCGATCGCAAAAGCAGCGCGCTCATCAAGACTTTTTTCAGCGGTGCGGATCCAGAGACTGCGGCGGGCAAGCTTGCTCTTGCACGCGTCTTGACCGACGAGGGCAAGACGAGCGAAGCGGCCACCCTGGTGCGCGCGGTGTGGCGCGAAGCCGACCTCAACCCCCAGCTCGAAGCGAAGGTGAAAACGGATTTCAACACCTATTTGAATAAAGCCGACCATAAATTTCGTGCCGATCGTTTGCTCTATAAGGAGCAGATCGCTGGGGCATTTCGCGCCGCCGCCTTGGCCGGGCCCGATGTGCTGGCGCTCGCCAAGGCTCGTGCCGCCGTGATCAACGAAGCGCCGAGCGACAAGCTTCTCGCGGCGGTTCCCTTAGCCCTTCGCGGCGACCCAGGCTTTCTTTTCGCGCAGATCCACAAGCTGCGCCACGCCGAGAAGATCCGCGCGGCGGCCGACATCATGTTGGCCGCCCCACGCGATCCCTCGCGTCTCATCGACGGCGACGAATGGTGGATCGAACGCCGGCTTCTCGCCCGCAAGCTCCTCGATCAAAACGACGCGGCGACCGCCTATAAGCTGTGCGCCGATCATTCCGCGATGTCGCGCGAAATGCGGATCGAGGCCGAATTTACCGCCGGCTGGATCGCGCTTCGCTTTCTTAACGACCCGGCGCGCGCGGCGGCGCATTTCGACGCCATAGCCAAGCTCGCCGAGACCCCAATGTCGCGGGCGCGAGCGGCTTATTGGCAGGGCCGGACCGCCGAGGCAATCTCCGCGAACGGCGCCGCGACATTGGCCCGCGCATTCTACGAGCAGGCGGCGGTTCATCAGACAACCTATTAC
>JBAUNU010000034.1:0-9007 GCA_049579405.1 Methylocella sp. | reverse complement strand
GGTTTTAGTCGGGCTCGATCCGGCCGATGAAAAGACAATTCTCGGCATCAAGGCTTTTCAGTACGACATCGTCTGCAACGGCGTTGAGCTTTCGTCCGGCGCGATAAGAAACCATCGGCCGGACATCATGAAGAAGGCGTTTGCGCTCGCCGGCTATGGTGAGGATACGCTGCTCGAAAAATTCGGCGGCTTGTATCGCGCTTTCCAATATGGCGCGCCGCCGCACGGCGGGATCGCGCCGGGCCTCGACCGTATCGTCATGCTGCTCGCGGGCGAGGAAAATTTGCGCGAGGTCGTGCTTTTTCCGATGAACCAGCGCGCCGAGGATCTGCTCATGGGCGCGCCTTCCGCGGTGACTCCGAAGCAATTGCGCGAATTGCACCTCAGGCTCAATTTGCCCGAAACCAAGAGTTGAAACACGAATCGACTGGTTCACCCGCCCCGAGGGGTTGGTAGGATCGAGCGAAGGCCGGCCTTTCCCGGCGCTTCGGGAACGAAAGGCTGCGGACCGGCCATGAATTCCCATGCCGAACTGAAACAATGCATCGCAACGAAGAAGGCATATATGGGAATGAGTGTTGATCGCAGCGGAGACCTTGATACAGTTGATTTGAGACCATACACGGAAGGCCGCTAATTCTTTTACCTTTCAAATTGCAGGAGAGCTACACCGTTCGTTGAGTTCGCGTGACATCACTTGCCGCGTACTTAAGCGGCCGAAAATGGGCTCGAATTCGCGGGCCAGCGCAACATCGACTTCGCTCATGCTCGCTGTCACACCAAGATCGCGGAGGCTCGTCACCCCAAGCTGCGCGGCCGAAATTCCGCACGGCACGATGCCGGAAAAATGCATCAGATTCGGCGCGACATTGAGCGATACGCCATGGAACGTCACCCAGCGCCGGACCCTGATCCCAATCGCGGCAATCTTGTCCTCGGCGATCTCGCCATTTTTGCCGCGCGGTTTTTCGGGCCGGGAAACCCAGACCCCAATGCGATCCGCGCGCCGCTCGCCCCTGATATTGAAAGTGCTCAGCGCCGCGATGATCCAGTCTTCCAATGCGCACACGTACGCGCGCAGATCCGGGTTCCGGCGATTGAGATCGAGCATCGCATAAATGACCCGCTGGCCCGGCCCATGGTAGGTGAATTGGCCGCCCCGGCCGCTCTTGTGCACGGGGAAACGCGGATCCACGAGATCCGCCGCCCGCGCGGATGTCCCGGCCGTATAGAGCGGCGGATGTTCGAGAAGCCAGATAAGTTCCGGTGACGCGCCCGTGGCGATGGCCGCGACCCGCGCTTCCATGCATGCCACGGCGTCGGCATAGGGCACCAGGGCGTCCGAGATCCGCCATTCGACGGGGGCGGTGTCGCTGGACGGCATGAGGGGCGTTGGTTTTTCACCTGGCATGCCCCATGATACCGGCTGGTCCGGAAACTTGCACCTCGATACGCCAGAGGCGGAGAGCCGCCTTGCCACTCCTGTGCCGATTTGTTAGACGACGCGGCTGCGCGCTAGGCCGCTTGCATTTCCGGCCGCGCGAAGAATCGCGGCCATGGCGGAAGTGGTAGACGCGCTAGCTTGAGGTGCTAGTTGGGCAACCAGTGGAGGTTCGAGTCCTCTTGGCCGCACCATTCTGGTCTATTCATGCGAAGGGTTGCCCCCCGGCCTGCTTGGATCCGTCGCCGCGCCGGCCGGGCCGCGAGGCTTGGCCGCGCCACGCGGCTTGGCAAAAACGTCGGCGATGATCTTCTCGGTCGCCGACGTCCAGCCTTCCGGGGCCGCCCGCGTTGGGGATGGGGTCGTGCCGGGCACGATGTTGACGATCCTATAGCCGCGCCTTTTGAGTTCGTGCAGGAGATCGGGCAGCATGGTGGCCGTCTGCTGCTTGGTATCGTGAAGGAGCAGGATCCCGCGCCGTTCCTTGTCGAGCCGCGAAAGGATCAAGGCGAGCTCGGCCTGCGGCGTCATGGCGACCCAGTCCGAGGCCCAAAAATCGGCGCCGAAAACCGCGATATTTTTAGCCGAAAGCCAGGCCAAGAGCGCCGGCGTATCGGCAAAGCCCGGAAACCGGAAAAACCGCACTTTTGGCGCGCCGCTCTTCGTGCCATAGGCGGCCTTGTCGTCCGCTTCGAAGCCGCGCAGAATCTCTTCCTGCGCCGCGCTTTCGCTTAAATTCCGCAGTGTCGCGTGCGAAAAAGTATGGTGGCCGACGGTATGTCCCTCCGCGATTTCGCGCTTGACCAAAGCGGGCAAGCCCTCCGCATTGCGGCCGACGAGGAAAAATGTCGCCTTCACGCATTCCTTGGCGAGCGCGTCGAGCACTTTTGGGGTGGTTTGCGCGGAGGGCCCATCGTCGAAGGTGAGCACGATTTCACGATCGTCGAGCGCCAGGCTTCGCGGATAGGTTTTCAGCCCGACTTGCAGGCCGCCGGACGTCCCCACCGCCAAGGTGCGGGCAACGCCGAGGGCTTCGGGCGGGCAAGCCGCCGCCGCCGGAGCAACGAAAAAGACCCCAGCGGCGGCCAGAGAGTGCTTGCAACTAGAGCGGAACGAGTGCCGCTTCATGAGTTGCTCGATCATGAAACCATTCCATGAACTTTTGATCCGAAGCGAAAGCCGAAAAAGCGCGCATATCTGAGATTGAAGACCGCTCCGGCGCGGCATCGCGCGCAACGTGAGCGGACAAATGATCGCGGACCGACGCCGGTCAGCATCTCGCCTGGCGAACGGCCGATGTCGTGCTTTAAAACAGGTTTGAGCCAACGGTTATTCATGACCAGCCAGCCACGTGCACAGTGCTGCGCAGGATTATAAGCGACGGAACGCCGCCTTGGCGATAATAGCGGCAAAAGCCACATTCGTCGTGAGATACCGTTTCCACATCCTGCGCGGCTCTTGCATGATGCGGTATAGCCACTCCAGCCCGATCCGTTGCATCCAAACGGGAGCGCGCTTGGTGATTTGAGCGAGGATATCAATACCGCCACCGACCCCCATGATGAAAGGCACATTGATTGTGTCCCTATGCGCCGCCAAAAACCTTTCCTTGTGCGGTGTAGGCATGCCGATGAAAAGGCAGTCGGCTTTGGAAGCACGAATCGCCGCGACCACATCGGCCTCGGACTCGCGCGGGTAATAGCCATGCTGGGCGCCAGCGATTTCGAGGCTCGGAAACCGCATACGCAAGTTGTGCAAGGCCCCAGACAAGGCTTTTTCCGTCGCGCCTAGAAAATATGGATGATAGCCCTTGGCGGCGCACGTCGCCAGCACACGTTCCATCAGATCTACGCCTGCGACTCTTTCGGGCACCCTGATGCCAAACAGACGCGCCGCGAGGACGATTCCCATGCCATCGATCCCGATTATATCGCTGGTTAAGACATCGTCCCGCAATTCTTGATTTTTTTGCATATAAACAAATTTTGCTACATTCATTGCCACATGTTGCAGGCGGCGGCGCAAACGCATCGCTTCCTCGGCCCTCTGACCGGTTTCCTCAAGGTCTAATAGATCTACTGGAACGCCAAGAAAATCTGCCCGCATTTCTTAATCGTCGCCTAAACCAGCTGTTCCCGCGCCACGGCCATGGGGTGGGCCCTCTATTTTAGTCCAAGTCCTTGAAAGTCGCGCCAAATCCCGCGTGTGTCGAGAACCGACAAATGGCGCCGTTCGGCCAACGGGACGTTGCGAAATTCGTCGTGATCGACAAGGACGATGGCAACCTCGCAATTGTCGAGAGCATTCCCAAGGCTGACGAACTCCGCACCGGTTGCCGCGATCTCGTCCGGCAACGTATCGAGATACGGTTCCACCACTTTGATGCGCGGTCCGTACCGCTCCCCCAAGCCCTTCGTAACCTCGACAGCAGGACTTTCTCGCAGGTCGTTTACATTTGGTTTGAAAGCAAGCCCGAGACAAGCAACATTTGCATATGGATGTTCGTCGATCAAAGCGGACGCACCCTCGATCGTATGGTGAATCATATCGTCGTTCGTCCTGCGCGCCGTGGCGATAAGCTTCGCGAGGTCCGGCGCCGAATTAACGATGAACCAGGGATCGACGGCGATGCAATGGCCGCCCACCCCCGGACCAGGCCGCAGGATATTTACCCTTGGATGCCGGTTCGCTAGATCGATAAGATCCCACACATTGACTCCGAGCCTGTCGCAGATCATGGACAGCTCGTTCGCGAAAGCGATGTTGGTATCGCGGAATGCGTTTTCCGCCAGCTTGACAAGCTCGGCCGTCCGCGCCGTGCTGACGATGCACGCGCCGCGCACGAAATGCTTGTAGAAGCGCTGTGCCCGCCGCGCACAAGCCGGCGAGATCCCCCCAATGCAACGATCGTTTTGGACCAGTTCCGAAAGGATCCGGCCCGGCAGGACGCGTTCCGGGCAATAAGCAACGTTAACGGTCGCCGCCGACCCCGCTCGTGTTGGAAAGGATAGATCTGGACGCATGTCGGCAAGCGTCTCCGATACCTTTTCGGTGGTTCCGACCGGCGAGGTAGATTCGAGCAGAACCAGGTTGCCTAATTGAAGAAACGGAGCAATGGCCCGTACCGCCGTGAAAATGGAATCGAGGACCGGCGCCTTCTCGGCGTTGATCGGAGTGGGCACGGCGATTATGAAGGCGTCGCTTGGCGCCGGCTGCATCGAAACCTTCAACGTACCGGTCGAGATTACCTTCTGAACAAGGCCATCCAGGTCTGGTTCGTAGATGTGCACCGCGCCAGAGGATATCTTCCGAACGACATCCTCATTTATGTCAATGCCGAGAACATGAATGCCGCGGCTGGCGATGAGCGCAGCGGTCGGGAGGCCAATGTATCCAAGGCCGAATACGGCGACGTCCTTAAACTCCGTCTTCGCACCGGAAGTCGCGCGCGTGCGGTGATATTCTGCAACGTCATCCATCGGTTTCTCTTTGACTGGTCTAAATGCCACGTTTAGGATATTTCGGTGTACTCTGAGCTGAGAGCACCTGATTGCCACGCCTGTTCCTCGGCACGGCGCATAGCCGTGGTTGTCAGCTCGGCTAGGACACCCACATTGGATCTGGGCCGCTCGGGCGCGCTGCGATTTCGCAAGCCCGGCGAATTCGCAAGCGCCGCGACAATGCGGGAAGCGGCATTGCCGTCTCCATAAACCGATTGATTAGTTTCGGGGGAGGTTTCGTCGCTGTCCTCGATAGCCTCCTCGAATTTCGAACATATTAAATCGGGATCGGTTCCCACAAGGTGGGCAAGCCCGGCTTCGATACCCTCCGGCCGCTCCGTCAACTCCCGCATAACGAGCACCCGCTTCCCGAGCGAAACAGCCTCTTCTTGCACACCACCCGAGTCGGTTATCACAACGGCGGCCCGCGAAAGAAGATGGACAAAGGTCATATAGTCAATGGGCGGAATGAGATGCACGCGCCGCGCTCGTCCAAGAATGTTGTTAACCGGTTTGGATACGTTGGGATTCAGGTGAAAAGGGTAGACAAGCTCCACGTCGTCCCGCTCCGCGATGCGACTAAGGGCTTGACAAATTCGCTCGAAACCGGGACCGAAGCTTTCGCGACGATGACCCGTCACGAGGACGAGCTTCCGGCCCGAGGTTAGGATGGGGCAACGTTCAGCAAGCCTCGATTGAAGCTCGGAGTCATCGTCGATCTTGGCAATCATGAACCGCAGCGAATCGACGATCGTATTGCCGGTCACATGAATCTCACCGGACATAACACGTTCAGCGAGAAGATTTTGCTTTGCTCTCTCGGTCGGGGCGAAAAGATAAGTCGATACAAGGTCGACAATCCGGCGGTTCATTTCCTCGGGAAAGGGACGCCATAAGTCGTATGTGCGCAGGCCCGCCTCGACATGTCCGACTGGAACGTTGCGGTGAAAACAAGCGACACTGGTCACGAATGCCGTAGTGGTATCCCCATGGACGAGGACGACGTCAGGTTTCGCAGACGCCAGAAGTTCGTCGATGCTCTGAAAGATCCGCGACGAAAGCCCGTTCAGCGTCTGTGACGGCTGCATCAGATCAAGATCAAAATCGGCTTTGATGGCAAAAATCTGAAGCACCTGGTCCAACATTTCCCGGTGTTGCGCTGTCAGACACAACACGGAGTTCATGTTTGGATGGGCCTGCAACGCCTTAATCACAGGGGCCATCTTGATGGCCTCCGGCCGCGTTCCAACCACGCTCATGACCCGCATGTCACTACCCTAAAAATGATCAATAACATTCACCCGAACTTGTGATGATCGCGTTCGCGGTTCGGATCGATATCCACTGGCTTTCTTTCCATTTGGCATCCCAGCATTTGAAGACAAATAAAAGTGACGCAGCAAGTGATCGTCGTGGTGTTGGAGCCGAAAGCGGAATCGAGCGTTAGGCTGCGGCTTCAAATACGCGGTGGGATCGTAGAGTACGCGCACGCAATGTCCGTAGAATAATCTTCAAGTCGAGCCACGTCGACCATTTTTCGATATGCTTTATTTTTAGATATGCTTGAGGTCGTGCTCGACCCGCCGCATCAACTGTTTAACCGAATCGCGTTCGCCGCGCAATCCGTTGATCTGCACCCATCCAAATCTCGAAGATAGATGCGTTAACGGCGATCCTTTTCCGGCGAAAGATAGCGGGCCGAAGCTTTCGAGTTTGATCGCCGGCGCCACGTGGTGCAAGCAGCGAGGCGTCGAACCGGAACAGACCTATTCCGCGACGCCCTCATTGCGCATCGCGCCCGGACTCCATCGCCGTGTCGCCGAACGGGCCGCGAAGGCGGGAGCAAGCATCAATCAATTCATCGCCGATCGGCTCGGAGAAGCGGCTTAACTATGCGGGCGCCTCGTCGCCCCGTGGCTACCCTGGTATTGATATGCAGATTGATTTCGATGGTGGGCGCACACGGGCTCGAACCGTGGACCCGCTGATTAAGAGTCAGCTGCTCTACCAACTGAGCTATACGCCCATCGAAGCGGCTTGCTTCCGGCGCCCCGGCCGCGGCTGATCGGAAAGCAACCCGGCTTTAGCAAACGAGGCTTGCCCTGTCCACCATCGGGCCTCGGCCCGCAGGGATCAAGCCTCTCCCCTGCGCGCATCGGCGAGACCGCGCTTGCGCAACAGCGCGCCGGGCTTGGCCGCGCGGCCGCGAAACGCCTTATAAGCTTCGTCCGGATCGCGGCGGTAGCCCGAGGAATAGACGTAGTCGTGCAGCTTCTTGGCAACTATCGGATCGAAAATATCGCCGCGCTCCTCGAATGCTTCGAATCCGTCGGCATCGAGAACTTCCGACCACAGATAGCTGTAATAGCCCGCCGCATAGGACTCACCCGAAAAGACGTGCTGGAAATGCGGCGTGCGGTGGCGCATCGTGATCGAGCCAGGCATGCCAAGCTTGTCGAGCTGCTTTTTCTCGAAGCCAACAATGTCGATCGCGTCCGCGCCGGACTCGAGATGCAGTGCGAGATCGATCAGCGCCGACGCAGTATATTCGACCGTCGCAAAACCCTGGTTGAACCGGCGCGCCGCAAGCAAGCTTTGCAGAAGCGCTTCCGGCATAGGCTCGTTAGTCTCATGATGCAGGGCGAAACGGCGCAACACCTCCGGCTGCTCCAGCCAATGCTCGTAAAGCTGCGAAGGAAATTCGACGAAATCGCGGGCGACGTTGGTGCCGGAGATCAAAGGATAGGTCACATCGGACAACATGCCGTGCAGCGCATGGCCGAACTCGTGAAACAAGGTGCGCGCATCGTCGAAGCTCAAGAGACAGGCTTGCGCCTCGCTGGGCTTGGTAAAATTCAAGACATTGATGACGATCGGCAGGACCTCTCCGTCGAGCTTTTGCTGCTCGCGGAAGGAACTCATCCAGGCGCCGCTATGTTTCGAGGGCCGCGCGAAATAATCGCCGATAAAAAGCGCGATCTCTTGTCCGTCGCGCCCGGTGACTGTCCAGGATCGTGCGTCGGGATGGTAAAGCGGCGTGTCGTCGCGTTCGCGGAAGGACAGGCCGAAGAGCCGGTTCGCGGTGAAAAACGCGGCCTCGATCATTTTGTCGAGCGGCAGATAGGGTTTGATTTCGGCCTCATTGAGGTCGAATACCGCCTTGCGGCGCTTTTCGGCATAGTAGCGCCAGTCCCATGGCGCGATCCGGAAGTTGCCGCCCTCGTCCGCCGCGATCGCCTGCAAGGCAGCCTCTTCGCGCAGCGCCCGCGCGTGGGCTGGCGCCCACACCGAATGCAAAAGGTCTAGCACCGCTTGCGGGGTTTTCGCCATCGCATCGGCCAGGCGGAAATGCGCGAAAGTTTCAAATCCGAGAAGCTGCGCGCGCTCCGCCCGCAACCGCACCATTTCGGAAGCAATGGTGCGGTTATCGGTCGCCCCGCCCGATTCCCCGCGCTGGATCCAGGCGCGAAAAACCTTTTCCCGCAGGTCGCGGCGGGCCGAGAATTGCAAGAAAGGCGCGATGCTCGAACGCGACAAGGTGATGCCATGCTTGCCGGGGAGGCCGCGGTCGGCCGCGGTCCGCGCCGCGGCGGAGACGAGCGAGGCGGGAAGGCCGGCGAGATCGTTATTCGCTGCAAGAACCAGCATAAAGGCTTTTTCATCGGCGAGAACGTTTTGAGCGAATCTGGTGGCGAGCGTGGCGAGGCGCTCGGCGATTGCGGCAAGCCTCGCCTTGGTTTCCTCCGGAAGGCCGCCGCCATTGCGCAAAAAGGCGATGTGATAGCGTTCGAGAACCCGCGCCTGCTCGGCATTAAGCCCGAGTTCGCCGCGCCGGGAGTGGAGCGCATCGACGCGCCGGAACAACGCGCCGTTCAGGTAGATTTCGCTACGATGCCGGGCAAGCCTTGGCGCGATCTCGCGTTCGATCGCTTCGAGTTCGCCGTTGGTATCGGCCCTAGCCAGATTGAAGAAAACCGAACAAATACGGGTCAGCTCGCGGCCGCTTCTTTCGAGCGCGTCGATCGTGTTTTCGAAGGAAGGCGGCTTTGGATCGGCCGCGATTGCT
>JBAUNU010000033.1:0-2649 GCA_049579405.1 Methylocella sp. | reverse complement strand
ATTCCGGCTCATGCGCGGTCCCGTCGGCGAGCGCCGAATTGCAAGCCTGTTCCACCATTTGGGCAATCTCGTGAAACGAAATGAGCCGGTTCAAGAAAGCCTCGACCGCGATTTCATTGGCGGCGTTCAAGACAGTTGGAAGGCCCCGCCCCGTGCGCAAGGCGTCGTTGGCCACCCGCAAGGCAGGAAAGCGGTCGAAATCCGGACGCTCGAAGGTTAGCTTGCCAACGGTTGTCAAGTCAAGCCGGCGTGCGGCGGTCGCGCTTCGCTTCGGATAAGAGAGACAGTGGGCGATTGGAACCTTCATGTCGGGCGCGGCAAGTCCGGCCGTGACCGAGCCGTCGGTGAAGGCCACGAGACCATGCACCATCGACTGCGCATGCACGATGACGTCGAGCCGCGCCGCCTCGATCCCGAAAAGATAATGCGCCTCGATCACTTCCAGGCCCTTGTTCATGAGCCCGGCGGAGTCAATCGTGATTTTTGGCCCCATCGACCAATTCGGATGGGCCAGCGCCTGTTCGGGAGTGGCCTTGGCAATGGCCTCGCTTGTCCATGTCCAAAATGGTCCGCCCGAAGCGGTCAGCGTGATCATCTCGATGGTATCGAGGCTTGCTTCGCCCAAGGCCTGAAAAATCGCGTTATGTTCACTGTCGACGGGAAGCAGCCTGGTGCCGGAAGCCGCGGCTTGGCGCATGAAGGGTGCCCCGGCGCAAACCAGACATTCCTTATTGGCGAGCGCGACGGTGCGTCCGGCGGAAAGCGCCGCGAAGGTCGGCTTGACCCCGGCGGTTCCCGCGATGGCCCCCATCACGATGTCGGCTGGACGGAGCGCTGCTTCGACGACCGCCTCCTCGCCTGCCGCGGGCTCAATTGAGGTGCCGGCCAGGGCGTCTTTTAATTGGGCATAGCCGCATGGGTCGGCGAGGGCGGCGAATTTCGCGCCGAGTTCCCGGGCGAGCCGGGCCAAGGTTTGCGGATCCCGGCCGCCGGCGACAGCCTCGACCCGGAAAGCGCCGCCCGCGCCTGCAATGATCTCTGCGGTCGATTTGCCGATCGATCCGGTCGCGCCAAGGATAACCACGCCGCGGACTTCGCGTTCTCCCGCAAGTCTTTGCCGCAATCGCATGACTTTCTCCATGCCGCCGCCTCCTCAATTCAATCAAAGAACACTTCCGCGCGAGGTGGAGCAAGAGTCCGCTTAGAACGCGCTCCGGAAAACGCGCCGCGCCAAACAATCCCCTCTGGCATCCGGGAAGATGCGGGCCACCCTAAACCCAGTCGAACAGTCCGGCAGCGATCGAAGCACTCCCCCTCGCACTTCCAAAAAGGGCCGCGAAAGCGGCGGCGGCGATAAATCCATCGAGCCGGTCCATGAAGCCGCCATGGCCCGGGATCAGGCCGCTCGAATCCTTCGCGCCGAACTGCCGCTTGACCCAGGATTCAAAGATGTCGCCGCCTTGCGAGACGGCGGCAGCGGCAAGTCCGAGCGGGAAAAGGGGCAGGGCCCGCGCCGAATCGCCAAGGCCCTGAGCGCCAATCACGGCGCCGAGAAAAGCTCCGGCCAATACCCCGGCAAGCGTGCCGGACCAGGTTTTCGAGGGCGAAATTCTCGGCCAGAGTTTGGCGCCGCCGATCAGGCGGCCACCGAAATACGCGACTACATCGGTGCCCCATACGATCGCGAAAAGCCACACGATCGATCTTGCCCCATATTCGGCCGAGCCATGCAGCGCGGCGGCGGAAACGAGCAGCAAACCCGCGTAGGCGATCCCGCCAAAAGCCCAAATCCTTCGCCCCGGGCCCGCGACGAGAGCGAGGGCAAGCCCGCAACCGCCAAGGAGGGAGCAGGCGGAGCCGAACCAAGCCTTGCCGGCAAAATACGCGCTAACAACGAGCCCCAGGGCAACAAGAAAAAAGCGGAGGCGAGGGTTTCGTGCCGCTATCAGATTTTGCCATTCGCAGCCTACCGCCAAGGCGGCGCCGAGCCAGATCAGATCGAAAGCGAGGCCGCCCAGCCAGACCGAGACAAGCGCCGCCGCCATCAAGACAATCGCCGAGAGAACGCGCGGCAGGAGATCGGCGAAGCAACGCCGCCCGGAAAAATTGGGCGGCCGAGGGTCTTTGCCCGCCGCGTCGGCGGCATCGTTCAGCATGGCAAGCAGCACAGGACTCGGGGCGGCACAGATCATGTTTTCGCCGCACCGGCCAGCACCTTACCATCCCGGTATTGCCCCGTCACGCCGCCGAACCGCCGTTCACGCCCCGAGAATTCCGCCAAGGCCGCCGAAAAAGCCTGCCGGTCGAAGTCCGGCCAGTGCATCGGCAGGAAAACGAATTCGGAATAGGCCGCTTGCCACATCAGAAAATTCGACAGGCGCTGCTCGCCGGACGTGCGGATGATGAGATCGGGATCGGGAATGCCCGCCGTGTCGAGATGGCGGGCGAACAGCGTCTCGTCGATTTCGGATGCCTTGATGAGGCCGGCCTCCACCCGTTCCGCCAAAGCCCGTGCCGCGGCGGCAATCTCCTGCCGGCTTCCGTAATTGAAGGCGACGATCAAAGTAAGCCGGCTATTGGCCTTAGTCCGCTCCTCCGCCTCGTCGAGCAAGGCGCGGATATCGGCTCTCAGATTGGCGCGCGCGCCAA
>JBAUNU010000032.1:0-2828 GCA_049579405.1 Methylocella sp. | reverse complement strand
CCCGCGTGCCGGGCGTGACCGCCACCTTATACACATACAGACGATTGACCACCGGCGCGAACATCGCGTCGGCCGCCGAAAAATCGCCGAAGAGAAAGGAGCCAGCTTGACCGAACTCCCCGCGGGCTTGTGCAAAAGCCCGCTCGAGGCGGGCGACATCGGCGCGTGCCTCGGGGGTCAGCTCGCGTTTCTTCACCTCGCGGCGCATATTCATCGGCAGCAGCCCGCGCATCCCGGCGAAGCCCGAGTGCATTTCGGCGGCGAGCGAACGGGCCTGCGCCCGCGCCGCCGGCGGCCTCGGCCAGATTGGGATACGTGGATGGAGTTCTGCGACATATTCGATAATCGCGAGCGAATCCCATACGGCGATTTTGCCGTCTTGCAACGATGGACATTTGCCGGCTGGGGAGAAGCGCAACATTTCCGCGCGGGTATTTTCTTGCGCCATCGGGATCACGACTTCGTCGAACGCGATGCCGAAATGGCGCATCAAAATCCACGGCCGGAACGACCAGGACGAATAGGCTTTGTTGGCGATGACGAGAATGGGCTTCATGGGCGCGGCCGGCAATTCCTAGTTGGGGTTGGCTGAGCTTTGCCGGCTACGCCGCAAAAACAAGCCCGAATGCCGCGGCCCTTCGGCCACCGCCACGCCTTCGCGAAATGACCCGGCGCGGCGCTCAAGGCGCGGGAAACAGCGTGTCCGTCTTACCGGCGAGCCGGTAGGCAAAAAGCCCGGCCCATTCATGGACGCCGTAATCGAGCATAATAACTTTGTCGATAACGGAGCTGGCCAGCAGAAAATCCCGCCTATCGCCAAACGTGCGATACGCCACCGGATAAGGAATCACATCGAAACCCAAATGCCGGAATATCCCGACGGAACGCGGCATGTGCCAGGCCGAGGTCACGAGCAGCCACGTCTCGCCCGGCTTTGGCTTGACGAGTTTGCGCGTGAATAAGGCATTTTCCCAGGTATTGCGGGACCTCGCCTCGAAAGTCATGCGCTCGGCTGGCACGCCCAGCGAAAGCCAGAGTTTTCGCGCGCTGATCGCCTCCGGCTGCCCTTCGCCTAGCAAACCCGCGGATCCCCCGGTGTAGACAAGCCGCGCGGTGGGGTAGCGGCGCGCCAATTCGACGCCGGTTGTCATTCGGGCGGCATCCTCGGTCAGAAAGACCTGCCCGCGCGCTTCCGATTTTTCCGTGTCCATGGCGCCGCCAAGGACGATGATCCCGGCCGGCGCGGGCATGCCCAGGGGCGGTGCCTGAAATCTATCCTCCAAGGGCCGCAAAAGGACGGCTCCGAGCGGCGTGAGCAACCCGGCGGCGAGAGCGATTATCGCGCCAGCCATAAGCGCCCGCCCCGCCCGCACGAAGCGGGTGAACCCAAGCAGGATCCCCAAAACGCCCACGGCAATGGCCAGGAATACCGGTTCGGCAACGAACCATAAAATCTTCGAGGCAATGAAAAACATGCAACTTCCGGACAGAAGACTCGGATTATTTTACGGCTCGGAATCTTGGCCCTGCTCGCCCGCGCGATCGGGTTGCGCGTCCGGTTCACGCGCGGCCGGAATGGCGTAAACGCCGCCGAGCCAGCGGTGAAGATCGACGTCGGCGCAGCGCTTCGAACAAAACGGGCGGTTGGTGAAAGTCGCGGGTCTGCCGCAAATCGGACAGGGCCGGGCCGATGCTTCGTCCGGCTTTTCGTTAAATCGGTTTTCCGGTTTTGCGACTGGCATGGCTTGGCCTGTGCATGGAGTTAGAGATTTAGACTCTGTTCAACCAAGAAACATGCGCCGGAAAGCCTTCGCCAGCAAGCAACGACATGGTCTCGTAGAGTGGCAGGCCGACGATCGCGGAATAGGATCCAACGAGTTTTTGCGCAAATGCGCCGGCGAGGCCCTGAACCGCATAGCCTCCGGCCTTGCCGCGCCATTCCCCCGATCCGAGATAGGCTTCGATCTCGGCGGCCGACAGCCGTTTGAGGCGCAGCCTTGTTTCGACCAGCTTGTGGCGTGCGCGGCCCGTTGGCGTGATGAGGCAGACCGCCGTATGAATCCGGTGTGCCCGGCCCGACAAAAGCCGCAAGGATTGCGCCGCCTCTGCCACAATCTCGCATTTCGGCAGGACGCGGCGGCCGACGCTAACGACCGTATCGGCCCCGATAACATACGCACCCGAAAGCTCGGGCCGGCTTGCAGCGATCCGCGCGGCGGCCCTCGTCTTTTCTTCCGCCAGACGCATCGCGAGGCTGCGCGGCAGTTCGGTCTTGCGCGGGGTTTCATCGAGATCCACGGGAAGCAAGGCATCCGGTTCGACGCCGATCTGTTGCAGGAGTTCGAGCCGCCGGGGCGACGCCGAAGCCAAAACAAGCGTTGGCCGCCAAGCCCCATGGCCGTTATCGATCGCCGGAATCTGGATCATTTGAACCGGTAGGTAATGCGACCCTTGCTCAGGTCATAGGGAGTCATTTCCACGAGGACCTTGTCGCCGGTGAGAACGCGGATACGATTCTTGCGCATCTTTCCGGCGGTGTGCGCGATAATCTCGTGATCGTTTTCGAGCTTGACGCGAAAGGTCGCGTTCGGGAGCAATTCGACGACGGTCCCTGGAAATTCGAGCAATTCTTCCTTCGACATTTGTGTCCTTGAAATATAGGCCGCCGTCGCTCCGCGCGGCAGCCCAGCGGAGCGTTTCCGCGCGGGACCCTAATCGAGAACCGCGTCCTTGTGAACTGGCGGGGCGGGCTTCGAGTCCGGCTTGCCCTGAGGCTGACGCACCGATCGTCAGGGCGGAACGCGCGCGCGGGAGACCGGAGCGGCGGG
>JBAUNU010000031.1:0-5731 GCA_049579405.1 Methylocella sp. | reverse complement strand
GCCTTGGCCAGTGCGCCGGGCGAAGAGGTCGGCGGCCCGGCGCTCAGATATATCAACCGCCTGTCGGATTTTCTGTTTGTCGCGGCCCGTTATGTGAACCGGAAGGGCAAGGCCGATGTTTTATGGGTGCCGGGCCAGAATCGTTGACAAGACGCAGGATGGCCGTAAACCGGCTGTTAAAGATTCTTCGACTTCGTTGCTGTCTCAATTGCGGCGAGCGGCAGGTCACCCGCCGATCAGCCTGTGCGCCCTGCCTCGTCCGTTCCACTGCAATATTGGGTCGCGTAGTCCGGCAATTCTATCCGATCGAGAAGTCCGCTAAGCGCGCGGTTTGCAACAAAGGGAAGTGCAAAGGCGTTCATTACCTTGTTACGCAAAAACAGCCCCAATCGCGTCTTCGGCGCGAATGAACTTGCAAACCGCTCAGCAACGCCTTGCTTGGCCGTCATAAATGGTCGCAGCAAGCGCTCGTAGCGCCGAAATGCCACTTCCGGCCGTCCTTCGCTCTGGCCAAGCTCACAGGCGACCACGTAAGCGGATATCATAGCGAGTGCCGCTCCTTGGCCTGCCAGCAGCGACGGGCAGAAGGCGGCGTCGCCGACCAGAGCTACCCGTCCACGCGACCAAACGTCCATGTGAATCTGACTGACGCGATCAAAATAGACATCATCGCTGGCATCCAGCGCGGCAAGAATCCTTGGGCATTCCCATCCGACATCGTCGAACTCCTTATGGAGAACAGCCTTGTGCCCTGTCATATCATGCACGGCGGTGTGCCGATCCGAACCGTCTGCGAAGACGAACAAGAACAGCGTGCGATCATCGCGCATGGGGAAGCGGGACACCTGCTTGCCCGGCACGCCATGACTGACGTAGACGCGCTCGTCCCTGGGCCTATAGCCTTTGATTTCGAAGGCCGCGACAGTATAACCAAGAAAATTCTCGAAGCGGTCCTGGCTGCCAAACACCACTTCGCGGACTGCTGAATGGAGACCATCGGCCCCGATAACGAGGTCGAACCGGCGCGGTGCGCTGCGTTCGAAAACAACACCCACATCCTCCCCGGTGTCTTCAATGCCGACAATGCTGTCACCGAATATTGTTTCGCTCTGGCCGTCGATCTTGTGATAGATCAATTTGGCCAAATCACTACGCGCAATGCTTACGTACCGGCCATCGGTGAGCGAACGGAATATGTCGACGCCAAAGCCGCCTACGCGGCGGTCTTTCGCATTGACGAAGCGAACCTCCTGGACATCGTAGCCGTCGGACTTGAGACCGGAGAGGAGCCCCATCCGCTCCGCGATGTCGTAGCCGAGGCCCCAAAAATCGATGACATACCCGCTTGTACGCAGATGCGATGCTCTTTCGACCAGAGTTGGCTTGAAGCCGCGCTCGCCGAGCCAATAAGCAAGCGTCGTGCCGGCGATGCCGATTCCGGAAATGAGGACGGATTGGTTCTGCACTCGCACACCTTAGCCTTGGCCAGAAGTGTCTTACCCTCGGGCAAAGGACCGGATCACGGAAGGATCCGGTCCGTAGGGGAATGCAACCTAGGGCGGATTCTGGTCACGTCAAACAGGGGCATTTTTGGCGCCATAGCCGAGACCAGCAAAGCGATGCCGCCAGTGGCATAGACTCCGTCCCCCCGGTTCCTGTTTTTTGTCAAATCCGATTGCGTTGACTTGTGGAAAGGGCGCCTGTACCTAACCGCACCGCGCGTGCCCGCCGGCTAGAGTGTTTCCCATGAAAATTCTCGTGCCCGTGAAACGGGCCGTCGATTACAATGTCAAGATCAGGGTGAAACCCGACGGTTCCGGCGTCGATCTCGCCAACGTCAAAATGTCGATGAACCCTTTCGACGAAATCGCCGTCGAGGAAGCGTTGCGCCTGAAGGAGTCCGGCAAGGCAACCGAAGTAATCCTGGTGTCGATCGGGCCTGCGCAGGCCACGGAGACTATCAGGAGCGGTCTCTCGATGGGCGCGGATCGCGGCATTCTCATTAAGGTGGAGCAGCCGGTCGAACCGCTCGCCGTCGCCAAGCTCTTGAAAGAGGTCGCGCTCGCCGAAGAGCCTTCGCTGATTATCCTTGGCAAGCAGGCGATCGACGACGATTGCAACCAGACCGGACAGATGCTGGCCGCGCTTTTGGGCTGGGGCCAGGGCACTTTTGCCTCGAAAGTGGCGGTTGGCGAGGGACACGTGGATGTTACCCGCGAGGTCGACGGCGGATTGCAAACCGTCAGCCTCAGACTCCCCGCCGTCGTCACAACCGATCTCCGCCTCAACGAACCGCGTTACGCGTCGCTGCCAAATATCATGAAGGCCAAGAAGAAGACGATCGAGGAAAAGGCGCCCGCCGATTTTGGCATCGATATCGCGCCGCGCCTCAAGATTTTGAAGACCGTTGCGCCGCCCACGCGCAAGGCCGGCATCAAAGTCGCCTCCGCTGCCGAGCTCGTCGCGAGGCTCAAGGACGAAGCCGGGGTGATCTGATGGCGGTCCTGCTTCTTGCCGAGGTGTCGAACGGCAAGCTCAACGAGGCGGCCGCCAAGGCGCTGACGGCCGCCAAGGCGCTTAGCGAGCCCATTCATGTCCTCGTCGCCGGCGAAGGGCTGGAAGCCGCGGCGCGGGCCGCCGCCAGCTTGGACGGCATAGAAAAAGTTCTGATCGCGGACGATCCGGTTTATGCGCATCAATTGGCCGAACCGCTGGCGGCGCTTCTCGTCCAATTGGCCGGCAATTATTCGGCGATCGTGGCCGCCGCGACCTCGACCGGCAAGAACGTCATGCCGAGGGTCGCGGCACTCCTCGACGTGATGCAGATTTCGGAGATCATCAAGGTCGTCGCGCCCGACACGTTCGAACGTCCGATCTATGCCGGAAACGCGATCGAGACGGTCCAGTCGACCGACGCCAAGAAGATCATCACAGTCCGGATAGCGGCGTTTCCGGCGACCGGCGGGGGCGGCTCCGCCCCAGTCGAAAAGATCGCCGCCGCCCCAGCGCCCGGGGTTTCGCGTTTTATGGATGAGACGCTTGCCAAATCCGAGCGCCCCGAGCTTGCCGCGGCCAGGATCGTCATATCCGGCGGCCGCGGCATGCAAAATGCGGACAATTTCAAGACCCTGATCGAGCCCATCGCGGACAAGCTCGGGGCGGCGATGGGCGCGTCGCGCGCCGCGGTCGACGCGGGCTACGCGCCAAACGATTGGCAAGTCGGCCAGACCGGCAAGGCCGTCGCGCCCGATCTCTATATCGCGGTCGGCATCTCCGGCGCCATCCAGCACCTCGCCGGAATGAAGGACTCGAAGGTCATCGTCGCCATCAACAAGGATGATGATGCGCCGATCTTCCAGATCGCGGATTACGGGCTCGTCGGCGATCTCTTCGCGATCCTGCCGGCGCTGAACGAGGAGCTTGCCAAGCTCGGCCGTTAGACCCTGTGCCGCAAAAGTTGCTCGACTTTTTCGGCAGGGACATGCAAGCCAGCTTTGCGTGGCGCCACCGGGCTCGCTTGCTCCCGCTCGGGCCCGCTCTCCTCACGATCTTCGGGGCTGTCGCGAGGCTATTTCCTTAACTGCTGCGTCGAGGCAACGGACTCGTCCGCGAAACCAGGACAACTTGCAATCGGACTCGTTGCACGATTCAAGGCTGCCTCTTGGATGGGACAGAAGTGATTCGAGGCGGCGCGCAGCCTCGCCTTCGTTCCGCCTTGTTTCATTCAACTATCGTTCAACGGTCATAGCGTAGCATCGTCCTCAAAATTGGCTCTTCCGCCATCGGGACCCCCATGAAAACCGTTTCGAGGCTGCTCATCGCCTGCTTCGCGCTCATCTCGTTCGCTCTCGCCTCGCCATTGCGGGCGGAAGCCGAAAAGCGCATCGCGTTCGTGGTTGGCAACGCCGCCTACCCGCAAGGTCCACTTGCCACGCCAGCCAATGACGCGGGCCTCATCGCCCAGACCTTGCAAGCAGCAGGCTTCGACGTCGCCGGCGCGCGCGACCTCGATGGCGAAGCGTTGCGCGGCGCGTTTCGCGATTTCCTCGACAAGGCTCAGGCATCGGGACCAGACACCGTCGCGTTCGTGTATCTCAGCGGCTACGGCGCGCAGCTCGACGGCGACAACTATTTCGTGCCGGTGGACGCGAAGATCGCGGCTGCTCAGGACGTGGCGATCGAGGCGCTGCGCGTCTCCGATTATACGAAGCGGCTCGCCGGGCTTCCCTTGAAGGCGAGCTTCATCGTCCTCGACGTGGCGAGGGCCTCGCCGTTCGCCAAGTCCGGACAGACTTTGGCCGGTGGCCTGGCGCTCGTCGACCCAGAACCCAACATGCTCGTGGCTTTCAACGCCGCGCCGGGCACGGCCGCCCCCGCCGAGAGCGGGTCCTATGGCGCCTACGCGCGGGCGCTCGCCGAAATGATCCGGGAAGGCGGCCTGTCGCCACCGGAGGTCTTCGACGCGGTGCGTCTGCGCGTCAATGAGGAGACAAAAGGGGGAGAGGTGCCTTGGGACGCATCAAAGATTGTGACGCCGTTCGTTTTCTTTGAGCGCGCGGCGGACGCCCCACCGCCCGCCTTCGCGCCGGACCGGGTCAATGCAATGCGGTCGCGGCCGTTCCGTGATCTCGGAGCGCAGGATGCCTACGCCGTCGCGATCGAGCGCGATACGTTGCAAGGCTATGAGGAGTTTCTCGCCGACCATCCAACGGACCCTCTGGCCCGCCGTGTCCGCGCCCTCATCGCGGCCCGCCGCGAGGCGATGACCTGGCGGCGAACCCGCGTGGACAATACACCGGACGACTACTGGTCCTATCTCGAGCGTTATCCGCGCGGCCCGCACGCGGCCGATGCGCGCCGGCGTCTTGCGAGTTTGACAGCCCCCGAGGAGCCGCCTCCTTCGTTCTCGCCAATCGGTTACGACTTCCCGCCGCCACCGCCCGCGGAGATCGTCTATGTCGATCGCCCGGTGCTTGTCTTCGACGATCCGGAGTTCGGCTTCGGGCTGCCGCCGCCAATCGTCTTCCTGGCTCCCCCTCCGCCTTATCTCGTGTTCTTGGCGCCGCCGCCGCCGCCGGATGAACTTTTCGTGCTTCCAGTCCCAGTATTCGTTCCGGTCCCTGTTTTTATTAATCCGCCCGCCCATGTCGTGCCGCCGCCTGGAAATGTCATCTTCAACAACATCCACAACACGACAATCATCAACAACAATCGCCCCGTCATTAGTCCGGGTTCGCCGAACCCTTCCCCAGCGTCGCGTCTGCCGGGGGCGGCAGGTGTCGGAGCTGGCGTGGCGGCGGCGGCGATCGCCGCGAAAGTCGCCCTGCCTCCCTCCGTGGCCAAGAAGGCGACAATGATTGGAGGCCCGGGATCTTCGGAAAGCAAGCCGGGTCAAGTCACGCCGGGGACCCCAACCCAGCAAAAGCCGCAACCGGGGCAACGGGGTGCCCTTCAAAACCCGCCTGGTCACGCCTTGCCCGGCGTGAATGGCAAGCCGTTGCCGGGGCCGGGCGAACAGCCGGTGGGGCCAGCCAAGCAAAAGCCTCAACCGGCATTGCCGGGCGCGCTTCACAACCCACCGGGCGCACCATCGCCGAACAAGCCGCCCGCGGCTCATGCCTTGCCAAGCGCTCAACAGCTTCCCCCGCTGCCAGGCGGGCAGGCCGCGCCAGGAGGAGGCAAGCACGGCCGGATCACGCCGCCCGGAGTGCTTCCGCCTCCGGGACAGCAG
>JBAUNU010000030.1:0-4996 GCA_049579405.1 Methylocella sp. | reverse complement strand
GCAGCGGCGCGGCGTTGCGCCGAGGGCGCGGCAGAACTTGAAGCCAAGATTCGGAGTCTAGGCGGTGAACCCGCAAAGGGGGGCTCCATAAGCGGCTCGCTGCATCGCGCCTGGACGAACATAAAGTCCACGATCACTGGGATGAACGAGCACGCGGTACTCGCCGAGTGTGAGCGTGGCGAAGATGCCGCCAAGGCTGCTTATGAAGCAGCGCTCCAGAAGAGCTTGCCGGCAGACGTAAGAACGCTCGTCCAGCGGCAATACGAAGGCGTCAAGGCGAATCACGATCGCGTCCGCAATCTTCGCAACGTTGCAGCCTGACAATCGGGCACGCCCCGGGGCGAGCCCGGGGCCTGCTCCCGGTCCAAGCCAGCATGGATAGGTTTGGCCGCTTGGTCTTCGCGCGTTGAGCCTGTGCGCCGCGCGGCCATCCGAAAAACGTCTTCGCACTAGGAACCAGGATTTAACACAGGCGTTGGAGAACGGCGCAAATCATTGCGCTCAAACAGAAGGAGAAGACCATGTTACGCAAGCTCGCTCTATCCGCCTCCGTCCTTGCTCTCGCCGGCAGCCTAGCGGTCGCTCAGGCAGAAACGATTACGAATCCACCGAGCGGCCGCTCGATGGCCGCGCCATCGTCGTCGCTTTCGACGAGCCATTGGCTGGCCTCCGATATTTATAAGGCGGACGTCTATGACAATGCCCAAGATAAGATTGGCGTCGTCAGCGATCTCATCATGGATAGTACCGGGAACGTCACGACGGCGGTCGTTGGAGTCGGCGGTTTTCTCGGCGTCGGGAAGAAGGACGTGGCCGTTGCTTTCAAGGACCTGAAGGTTCAGTCGCGCGACGGCAAGGATTGGCTGGTTCTTAATCAAACCAAAGAGGAGCTCAAGGCAGCCCCGGCGTACGATAAGAAAACCGATAGCCAAATGTAAGGGCTGGTACGCCAAGACGGCGTTGGAACCAACTGCGCCCAATGACAGTTGAGGGCTCAAGGTGTGGCGGCAGCTCGATTGTTGCCGCATCCTTGAACCAAGGGAGTTTGAAATGGACTGGAATCGCATCGAAGGAAACTGGAAGCAGTTCAAAGGCAAGATCAAGGAGCAGTGGGGTCATCTCACGGATGACGATCTCGACAAAATTGCCGGCAAGCGCGAACAGCTTGAAGGCAAGATTCAGGAACGTTCCGGCATCACCAAAGACGCGGCGCGCAAGTCTGTCGACGATTGGCTGAACCGGCAATGATCGAGTCTGACGCACCCGAGCGAATGGGTGCGTCGATGAAGGCCGTATTGGGTGAGCCCCTTGCCCGATGCGGCCTTCGAGGGGCTCCCACTCAGCATGCATTAGGCGGAGGGGAGAGTGGCGATGCCGACATGCCGGAGAAAGAAGCCGAACGGAGAGCCTGGGCACAGTGAACAAGGAAACCGGCGGCGGAAGAAAAGCGGTGCGTGGAACTTTGGCTTCGCTTCGCGATTAGGCGGTGGTAAACATTGAAGGAGATCAGGAAATGCTTTCAACCATTCTGCTTGTTATCCTCGTTCTGCTGCTCATTGGCGCGTTGCCCACGTGGCCCTACAGTGCGAGTTGGGGCTACGCCCCCGGTGGCGTGCTCGGCACGGTTCTTGTCGTCGTTTTGATCCTTGCCCTCTTAGGACGAATATAGCTTGAGTCCAAGGCTTTCAATATTCTGGGCGAGAGACCCGCGAGCGCGGCGTCCCTCGCGCATCCCAGCTTCGCCCCAGCCGGCATTGTAGCCGGCAACAGAGCCCACAATCTGCCATTGCATGACCGCAACACCCCGTGGTGAATTTTCCGGCATATCGATTTCCCAAACAATATTAATAATCGTCAGAGGCAACATGGCGCCAATTCTCACGGGTGGGAAATGGATTTCAATCTGCTCCAAGCGGTTACAGGGCGCAAACCGCGCACTCTCGCGAACTACGCGGTTCGAATTGCCGGCGATAAAGCGCCCCTAAATAATGAAGGCCAGAGGACGATCCAGTCGTTGCGGAGCTTGGGCAGATTAACCGGCTCCTGGAAGGTGTGCTTCCTCGAATGTCTGCAAGGCGTAATCCTGAGAAATGGGATGCGCCATTTCGAAGCGGCGCGGTGGCATGCAGATCTCACGCTTAAACGCGAGAAACAGGCCGACCATATCGGCATCAGGGCAGCGGCCTGTCTTGCGTGCGCAAAGGACGGCAATAATGAAACGCTTTAGCTGCGCAGGCGAATTTGGCATAAAGACAGGATCTGGCCTGGCGTTGCAAGTGATGGAACGAAACGACACCAGTACCAAGATCGTGCGGCTTCGCGAGGCGGGCTATAGGTATGAAACGCGGCTTCGCGAGCTTGAACGGCAATTTGATGCGAAGGCAAGAGAGCTGAGCGCCGACTTTTTGTCTGCCGTCGACGAACTGAACGGTGAGGAATAATCACCGTGACGGGCCGCCCCCCGGCAATTGACCGCCTCTAACGGCGCCGCCGAGGCGTGGAACCGCTGTCCGGCGGCGCAGACCGGACCCGCCGATTATTCTGGCCCGGGCCGAAATCTAGCTGTAGGTCTCGATAGGCCGCTTCTTGGGATCCTTGAGCTTCGGCGGGCATCCGTTGATGCCGAAGCGAGGCCGATGATGATGGTAATGGTGGAGGAAAGGCAAGAGGACGGCGGCCCTGTCGAATGAATGTTTGTAGGGTTTGGCATAGGCCCATTCCCGCAAGGAGGTGTGCACGAAGCGTTCGGCTTTTCCGTTGGTCCCTGGCGCATGGGGTATTTATGCCGCTGCCGCCGCCTTGGCCAACAAGCTCGCCCGCGTCGCGTATTTATGCCGCTGCCGCCGCCTTGGCCAACAAGCTCGCCCGCGTCGCCTGGGCCGGGTTGCGGCGTAAGGAAATTCAATCCCAGCGCGATGGCGCTCGCAGCAAAAGCGCATGTAGCGCGAACGCGCTGATCGCGACGCGCCTTGCCATCGATTCTTGCCGGAAGCTCCCCATCGTCAAAGTCCGCGGGTCGCAGTCTGGATCCCCAGCAAAACAAGATTGGTCGGAGTGAGAGGATTCGAACCTCCGGCCCCCTCGTCCCGAACGAGGTGCGCTACCAGGCTGCGCTACACTCCGCCCGCCGCCGGACCCCGTCTCCGGCCGCACCTTGCTGGGCGGTTCTTATAACCGCGACTCGGCGTGCCTGCAAGCCTCGCCGAGCCCCGATCGAAAACGTCCTCCACTTCTCAATAGGACAATGACAAGCGCCTACGGCTAGGCTAACTCGTGGCCTTTCGACTCGTGCCCCTGGTTGATCGAGCATATTCCGTTACATGCTGTTCGAGGTCCCTGAAATCGCGGTGCAACTGCTCGAGAGCAAAACCGAGAGCAAAGAAGCGTTCTACCGCGTCGCCAGACAAATCGCGCGTAAGACCCTCGCGGCGAAGCGCGGCGATCTCCGCTGCGTAATCGTCGAAGACCGCATCGACGGCGTCAAGCGGCTCCGGATTGCGCCGTGCGATGAGTGCCGCGCCGCTCCCGCGCAAGTAATCCCCCGCGGCCTCAGAGGTGCGGGCGACTAGCGGTCCAAGTCGTGCCCGCAACCCTTCTGAAAGCGGCACGACGGCAGCCCGCCCAATCATGACAAAGTCGTGGCGTAGCCTGAGCAGCGTACGCAACAGCGGTCCAGGGTCGGGCTGTGAAGCAAGATAGGCCATCCGCTCGCGCATGGCCTCGGCTCCGATCGCGTCCAGTCGCGTGAAGGCCCGGCCAATGCTGTGCTGCCTTCGCGGGATCGCAGCTCCATCCAGACTTTGCATAAATGCAGCAAGCAGCTCGGACAAAACCGCTGCCATGAGATCGAGCATGCCGGCGGCCGCCTCGATTACCAGAACGTGAGCACGCGCCGGAAACACCAGTAGCGAGACCACGAGGCCAGTCACGCCCCCGATCGCCACCTCGAGCACGCGATAAACAGCCGCCTCGACCGGGCCGGCATGGGTGACTGACGAACCCACAACCACGATAACCGCGGTCATTGGGCCGACCCGAAAGCTGGGGTTCATTGCAGCGAGCAGGGCGAGCGGCGCAACGGCAATCGCGAGAGCGACCAAAAGCGACACTTCATTCGCATGAGGAACAAGCGTCGCGATCGCACCGGCGTAAACCGCTCCGCCGAGGGTGCCCGTCAAATATTCGATTGTCGCCCTCAAAGACCCGCCGATGCTCGTCTGCGTCACGACCACGGCAGTCAACACCGCCCACAGGCCACCGAAGGGAATGCTTAATAATTTCCCAAACACGAAGCTTAACATTGCCGCGATCGTCACTCTCAAGCACAGCCGCAGTTGCGGCCTGAGATCCCGGATTTGGATGCGGAGCCATGCCCAGGCTGTTGTGATAAAACTCATCTCGGCTTCCCGTGCCGACAATCAGAGCGAATTTGTGCATGTGGCCGAGCATGAACAGGGCATTGCAGCAAGCGCACATCGCTCAATGTGCCGATTAAATTGAAAGGCCGTGATGGCTGACCTCCGGCGGTCTGCAAGCCTAATCGCCAAAAGAGCGTCGGGGTGCCATGCTTCCTTGCACGACTTCCTTACCTTGCACGGCATGTTCGTTATGCCGCTGGAAGGGGCGAGCGCCAACGCTCCGAATTTCAAACCCTCCCGCCTCTTGCCCGGGAACCGAACCTATGCGACATACGCGCGCGCTCAGGAAAATCAAACCCCGCTCGGGCTAGAGCTGCGGTAGCTCAGTGGTAGAGCACTCCCTTGGTAAGGGAGAGGCCGAGAGTTCAATCCTCTCTCGCAGCACCAGAATTTGCCTCCCAACGGACCATTATGGATCAAGTCCCAGAGCGGCGCAAAGGCGCACCCTGCCGGCGTCCGAGTCAGCGATCACAAAGCGCAGCCAGGCCGGCCGCGCCTCGAACCGCCGCACCAGAATCCCCGCATTCGCCAGCCGTTCGAACCAGCCTTGCGCGTCCTGGTGCCGCACGAGCCGGAAC
>JBAUNU010000029.1:0-5919 GCA_049579405.1 Methylocella sp. | reverse complement strand
CAAAGTTTTTTCATCTCCGTATAAACGACTCGGCTGGCATGGATAAAAGTTCACTTTGCCGAACTTGCTAAATAAGTACCTGTTAAATGAAGGTTGTACATGACCGGAATCGGTGCATGACCCATGTGAGTATAGGGCCGGATTAAAACCGGCCCGGCGCGTCTAAGCGTTTTTTACCTTAACTGCGCTTGCTGTTCTCTTTCTTACGCCCTTTTGCCCGGCTTGCGTTCGAAGCGCGAGGGGCTCAGATTCGCTAGCCAGATGACCGATCTCTTCGCCGCCGCCAATCTCGAAAAGGACGCGCCGCGTCCGCTCGCCGACCGGCTGCGCCCGCAAAGCCTTGCCGATGTCGCCGGTCAAGATCATCTTCTGGGATCCCAAGGCGCGCTGCGACGGCTCATTGCGTCAGGCACGCTGGGCAGCCTGATTTTCTGGGGCCCTCCGGGGACCGGCAAGACGACCGTCGCGCGCCTTCTCGCGCGCGAGACGAAGCTCGTCTTCGTGCAGATTTCGGCGGTTTTTTCCGGCGTCGCCGAGCTTAAAAAAGTTTTCGAGGACGCGCGGGGCCGCCGCGGAGCAGGGCAGGGCACCTTGCTTTTCGTCGACGAAGTGCATCGCTTCAACCGGGCGCAGCAGGATAGCTTCCTGCCGGTGATGGAAGATGGCACCATCACCTTGATCGGGGCGACGACCGAAAATCCAAGCTTCGAACTCAACGCGTCCCTGTTGTCGCGCGCGAGGGTGATGATCTTCCATGTGCTTGAGCCGGCGGCGATCGAAAGGCTCCTTTCCCGCGCGGAAACTTGTGAGGGGCGGGCTCTGCCGCTCGATCCCGCTGCCCGCTTAAGCCTGGTAAGGATGGCCGATGGCGATGGCCGCGCCGCCTTGAGCCTCGCCGAAGAGGCTTGGCGCGCCGCCAAGCCCGGGGAAATCTTCGATACGGCCATGCTGGCTTCGATCGTCCAGCGGCGCGCGCCGATCTACGATAAGGCGCAGGAGGGCCATTACAATCTGATCAGCGCGCTGCATAAATCGGTGCGTGGATCGGACCCGGACGCGGCTCTCTATTATCTTGCGCGAATGCTCGATGCCGGCGAAGACCCCCTGTTCATCGCAAGACGCGTGGTGCGCATGGCGGTCGAGGATGTCGGCCTTGCCGACCCCCAGGCGCTGGTTGTCGCGGTTGCCGCCAAGGACGCTTATGATTTTCTAGGCGCTCCTGAAGGCGAGCTTGCGATCGCCAATGCGGTGATCTATGCCGCGACGGCGCCGAAATCGAACGCGGCCTATGCGGCCTTCAAGGCCGCGGCGCGGCTTGCCAAGGACCACGGGTCGTTAATGCCGCCCAAAATCATTCTTAACGCGCCGACGAAGCTCATGAAAGAGGAAGGCTATGGCGCGAATTATGTCTATGATCACGACGAGCCGGAAGGATTTTCGGGCCAAAATTACTGGCCTGAGGCGCTGGGGCGGCAGACGCTCTATACCCCGGTTGACCGCGGCTTCGAGAAAGAGCTGCGCGCGCGGCTCGACCATTGGGTCAAGCTCCGGAAGGCGCGGAAGGATTCTTGTTAACCCGTGGCCCGGAGTGCGTCCGCTCACATGGGTCTCGTGGCAATACGGCGTCTCGGTCACCGCGGGCTCGGCCGCGATCCGCTCGATAAGCCAGCCCCGCTCTCCAATGAGAGTGCGCGCCCGAGGCCACCCTCAAACGCGCGCCGCTGCCCGATCCTTTTTCCCTCTTCGCGGCGGTCACCTGGCTGTTCCTGATGTAGAGTGGGACGCCGCCGGTTGGTCCCGTCGACTAATGAACTTCCCGCGCGGCGCTATCGGTCGCCGCGACAAAGGCGCAAATCCGGGTAATCGTTTCCTCGTCGAGCAGAAGCGGCGCATGGCCTTGACCCCCGACGATAAGGATCTCCGCGCCCGGGTGCCTGCCGGCCATTTCCCGGAGCGTTCCGGCCGAGAGAAGATCGGAATTCGCGCCTCTGATGATGAGCAAAGGGACGTCGCGCAAACCCTCGAACCGCGGCCACAACGTGGGAAGCGGCTGTTCGAGATCGAGGCTTTCGAGTGGCTTCATCAGACTTCGATCGTATCGCTGGCCAAGGCGTCCCACCGCGTCGGTGAAAGTTATTCTCGCGTAAGCTTCCCAATCGGCCTCGCTTAGACCGTTGAAACGCTCGCTCATCGTTTCCTTGAGGAGATTGACGGCATCTCGCACCGAACGTGGCTCTGGCAGCTTGCCGACATAGCCACGGATGCGGGCCATGCCGCGCGGCTCCAGAACCGGGCCAATATCGTTCAAGACGGCACCGCGAATGACCGCCGGGCGCGTCGCGGAAAGCAGCATGGTGTGTAAGCCGCCCCGCGAGGTGCCGATGAAGATCGCGGCCTCAATCTCCATGGCGGCGAGAACCGACAGCACATCGGCGTTTTCAATTTCGAGACTGTAATTCTTCCAATTCCGGTCATAACCGGAAAGGCCACGGCCGCGATAATCGAGGGCCAGCACCCGCCGCTTGGCTCCTTTCAGACCGGCGGCGAGCGCACTCGCCAAGCGGCCGAAATCCGCCGAATTGCGGGTGAGCCCAGCCAAGCAGACGACGGGGACGCCGGGATCGAGCATTGAGCCGTATTCGCGAACGTGAAGCTTCAACCCGTCCGGCGCCGAGTAAAAACGGCTTTCGAAAGGAAGCCCCACTATGCTCATGCAATCACCAAGGTCCGGCTCGCGTGCCGGCGAAGATTGAAACGATTTGTTAAGCACCCGGACAACCCAAAGAAACTTATGTCAAATCCTATTGTTACAAGACGATGCAAGCAAAACCCGCGAAACCCCGCCATGTCGTCCTGATTGTCGAGGACGAGCCCTTGGTGCGCCTGATGGGTGCGGACGTTCTTGCCGAGGCTGGTTTCGAGGTTTTGGAGGCGGCCAATGCCGACGAAGCGCTGCGGATACTCGAAGCTACCCCAGAGGTGCGCGTCGTATTCTCGGATGTCGAAATGCCTGGCTCCCTCGATGGCCTGGGCCTCGCCCGCAATATGTGCCGGCGCTGGCCGAGCATCGGAATTGTCCTCACCTCCGGCCATCGCATCCGCGCGGAGATGATTCCGCGCGAAGGCAGGTTCCTGCCAAAGCCTTACGACGGCCAGGCCTTGGTCCGTCAAATCGAGGAAATTGTGAATCAATAGACGATGCTGCGCAAAGCAGGCCGCGGAAGCCGCCCGGCGATCCACATAGCAAGGCCGAGACCAGGGCCTTATGACGCGGGCGACAGCGAGCTCATATCGATCGAAAAGCGGTACTTCACGTCGCTGCGCAGCATCCGCTCATAGGCTTCGTTGATCTTGTGGATCGGAATCACTTCCACGTCGGCGGTGATATTGTGCTCGGCGCAGAAATCGAGCATCTCCTGCGTCTCGGCTATGCCGCCGATCAGCGAACCGGAAAAATTGCGGCGTTTGAAGATGAGGCTGAAGATTTCGACCGCCATGGGCTTTTCGGGCGCGCCGACCTGGGTCAGCGTGCCGTCCCGCTTCAATAGGTCGAGATAGCGGCTGACTTCATGCGGCCCGGCGACGGTGTCCAAAATAAAGTCGAAGCTGTTCGCGTGCGCCGCCATCTCATCGGGATTTTTTGAGATCACGACCTCGTCGGCGCCGAGCCTTTTGCCGTCGATGACTTTGCTCGGCGACGTGGTGAACAAAACCGTATGGGCACCAAAGGCGCGGGAGAACTTTATGCCCATGTGGCCGAGCCCGCCAAGCCCGGCGATACCGGCCTTCTGGCCGGGTCCGACCCGCCAATGGCGCAACGGCGAATAGGTCGTGATGCCGGCGCACAGCAGAGGCGCCACGCCGGCCAAATCGAGCTTGCCGGAGATCCGCAGCACGAAAGCCTCGTCGACGACGATCGCGTTGGAACAGCCCCCGAAGGTCGGGCCGCCGATCACCTTGTCGACGCCGTTGTAGGTTGGGGTGAAGCCCCGTTCGCAAAATTGTTCCAGGCCCTCGCGGCAGGAACGGCAAGTGCGGCAGGAATCGACCATGCAGCCAACAGCGGCGAGGTCGCCTGTCTTGAAAAGGGTCGCTTCCGCGCCGGTCTTGGTCACCCTGCCGACAATTTCATGTCCGGGAAGGCAAGGATAGACCGTGTTATGCCATTCGTTGCGTGCCTGATGAAGGTCGGAATGGCAAACGCCGCAATAGAGAATCTCGATCTTAACGTCCTTCGGCCCGGGGTCGCGGCGGTTGAAAGAGAAAGCTGCGAGCGGCTCGTTCGCGTTTCGCGTGGCGAAACCCGTGCATTGGAACATGTCGGCTATCCCGTTCTTCTAACGCCCCTTTTCGAGTTCTGATCGGGGCCGCCGGCCTCCACCACGCGGTCCAAAGAGGGGCCGGGACCTTCCATTCCGGGCAAAGAGAACCGATGAAGCGCGTAATCAGAAGGCGCGCTGGATGCGCAAGCGGCCTTCGTATTGGTTATTGTTGGGCTGGAATGCGGGCAATCCCGCCGCGGTGAGGGTCGAATCCGGAGCGAGGCCAGCCGGGCGCGTCTCGTTCAAATGCACATACATGAACTCGGCGCCGATATCGAAGCCCTTGAGCGGGGTCCAGACGAGGTTGGTGCCGATCCGCGCTTCCTTGAGGTTCGAGACACCAACCGCGCCGCCGAAGCCGGCCAATGCCTCGGCCGGATAGTGCAATTCAAGATACGAGCCATAAACCGCCGAACTCAGGATCGGGAGCCAATAATGCTTGTAGGCGCTGGTTATATCGAATCCCCATTGCTGTTGGCAGGCGCCGCTGCCGGTGAAAACACAGTCGGAATCGATCTGCGGGTTCCAGCCGCTGCCGGAATAGCTAATTGAAGTAAACCCGTCGCCCATAAAACGATTTTGGTTGACCGCTCCATAATTGAATCCGAGATTATCGCCCGCGATATAGCTGTAAGCGCCTTTTTCATACGCAGCCTGCAGCCAAAACTTGTCGCCGGGCGAAATGTAATCGGTGTTCAATTTAAGGCCGCCTTGAACCGCGAAGCCGTAGGAATTGCTGGTCAAAGCCGGGAAAGCGTAGGTGGTCGGCGGCGTCGCAAGGGCATTGGCCCCGAAAAGGCTGGCGTCTACCTGATGGGCGGCCGCCGACAATTGCACCGCGCCCCAGGGCTGGTCGAGGCGAAGATTGCCGACGATTTCTGGCACCCGCGACCCCGCCGGCTGGGCCTGGAAGGAGGTCGACGAAACGCCCCCGATAATGACCGGCGCCGCCGTCGTGCTCGCGATTGTGCTGCCGATCGCGGCGCGCCGCGATGCCTGATCCTCGGCGGATAGCGTTGCCGAAAAGCCGTCGCCGAATGTCACCGTGTAGGCAAGCAGCGCGACGGTCGCGTCCGACCCGCGCAAATTACTGTAGTTATACGCATTGGCGTAGAAATCGAACATCGATTGCGCATAGCCGGCGGTCAATCCGGCGAACTGGATGAATGCCTTGTTGAGAATCGTCGTCTCGCGCGGCGCGCTCGTACCGGCCGTCGTATTGAACGTATTGGTGAGGGATCCGAGGCTGCCCGTCGCGGCTTGCTGGCCCGATCCATAGTAAGCGTCGACGCGCACGAATGCCCGCAGAGCGCCCCAAGGCGATTGCGTCCTGGTGTCGAGTTCGGCGCGGCCCAAGGCGGCGAAGCTGAAGGCGTCGCGCGAGCGGGCATTGGAATATTGGCTCGTGGAGGGTACGAAACCGGCACCGAGATGCGGTGTGCCATTGGCATAAAAGTTGGTGCCCGAGATGCTGAACGAAGGATCGAAACCGCGCAGCTCGGTCATCACCAGCCCTCCGACTTTTAGGCAGGTATCGGTTCCAGGGATAAAGAAAAATCCGACGCCATAGGCGTCGCAAATGCGGACATATTCAATC
>JBAUNU010000028.1:0-1660 GCA_049579405.1 Methylocella sp. | reverse complement strand
GCCTGCAAATCGGGGCCTTCGCGGCGGCGCCGCAGCATTACTATCTTATCCGCACGATTGAGCCGCACTATCTTATCCGCACGATTGAGCCGCTCGCGCTGCCGCCAAACCTGCCGCACCATCGCGTCATCCTTGGGCGCGGCCCCTTCGTGATCGAAGCGGAGGAAAAGCTCCTGCGCGAGGAAACGATCGATGTGGTCGTTAGCAAGAACAGCGGCGGCGAGGCGGCGTTCGCCAAAGTCCGCGCTGCCCGCCATCTGGGGTTGCCGGTCGTCATGGTTGCCCGGCCGCGACAAGCCTCGGGACCGGTCTTGTACGATCCGGGGGAAGCCATCACTTTCATCCTTCGTCACCGGGCGGCCTTGCCGCGCGGGGTATAGACGAACGGCGCAGCGCCGGCGCGTGGAATAATCCGGGTTTCGCTGGAGCCGACGATGATCAGCGTGCTCATGTCGGCGCGGCCGGGGTCGGCGCTGGCGAGCGTCTCGATTGAAATATGTTCATCCTGCCGCCCGACCGCGCGGGCAAAAACGACAGGCGTCGAAGCGGGTTTGAGACCGCGCAGCAGCGCGAAAGCGTCATGGATGCGGCCTGGCCGCGCCGCCGAGGCTGGATTATAAAGGGCGATCACGAAATCCGCGATTGCCGCCGCCGTGAGCCGCTTTTCCACCAACGGCCAGGGCTTGAGATTATCCGACAAAGAGATCGCGCAAAAATCGTGTCCCAAGGGCGCGCCGGTCCGCGCCGCCGCCGCCTGCAACGCCGAGATTGCGGGGCTAACCGCGACGTCGATGTCGCGCCAGCCAAGTTCGCCATCCGCGATTGCCTCGAAAATGGCCGCCGCCATCGCGAATACGCCCGGATCGCCGCCGGAGACGAGGGCGACATGGCGTCCATCTTCGACAAGGCGCAACGCATGGCGCGCGCGCTCCATTTCGACCCTATTGCCGGTTTGGTGCCGCGTCTGCCCTTGCTTGGGTGGCAGCCGTTCGAGATAGGGCGCATAGCCGACAAGATCGGTTGCATTGGCGATGTGGTGCGAGGCTTCGGGCGTGATCCATGCGTCGCCACCTGGGCCAAGGCCGACAATCCGCAACCTCCCCGGCGCACTCATGGGCGCCTGCCTTGGCCGGGACTGAGAATGGAGGAAAAATAGGGCGCATGATCGCCGGTCTTGCCGGCAAGCGGAACGATGGTTTCGGTTTCGCTGGTGCCATGTTCGACATAGATTGCTGTCGCGAGGCGTCCTGCCTCGGCGATCGCCGCGCGGATTTTCGCCAGATTGGCGCCGATCTTGATGATGACCACCGCATCGGCTGCGCCGAGATGACGGACCAAGGCCGCGCGCCCGAGCGTGCCCGGGAGAACGCTCAAGACGTCGTCGCCCCAGGCCATCGGCGCCTTTGCCGCGCTCCAGCACCCCGACATGCCGGTGACGCCGGGAACAATCTCGACGCTGAAACGATCTTTCAATCGGACATAAAGATGCATGAAGGACCCATAGAAAAGCGGGTCGCCCTCGCAGACGAGGGCGACATCGCGGCCCGCCAGAAGATGCGCCGCGATGGCCTCCTCCGCTGTTGTGTAGAAGGCGCGCAGTTCCTCGACATAGGCGGGGTCGCAAAAATGGGTTTCCGTCGTCAAGGGATAGAGCAAAGGC
>JBAUNU010000027.1:0-6413 GCA_049579405.1 Methylocella sp. | reverse complement strand
GCATAAATCTCCACCGCAAACATCCCCGGCCGCCCTCCGAAATCAATGTTCGGAAAAGGTCAGCCCCAAAAGTGGCCGGGTTTTATTCCGCCACGCGCGACCGCGTTATGCTGCCGCTCCGTGGCCTGCTTTTGCTCCGCCCCAATGGCCTGGTTTTACTCCGGCGTTGACAACTGGCACGAGGTAAAGACCAATGGCGAGGCTAAAGGCCTCGAAGGTCTCAAGCCCCGGCAGCACCGCAAACGCGACGATCGCTGCGTTAGGGTCGCCTGTGGCACCGAGTTCGTCGGCTGCGACGATCACGGCCGTGTAGCCGGCGAGCGCCGCCGCGTAGGACGCGAAATTGTGCAGAAGCGTGGCAACGAGAGCGCACGCGGCGCCCCACAGCGCCAGTCCCACGAGAAACGGGGCGCGGGCCTGCGGGAACCATGCGGTCAGCATCACGATCGCCACGGCGCCGACCACGGTGCCGACCATCCGGTACCACCCCTTGCGCAGCGAAGCGCCAAGTTGTGGCTGGCATATCATTGCGGCTGTGGTGCCGGCCCAAAAGGCATTGTCGAGCTCGAGCCAAAACGCGACGTAGAGGGCAAGACAGACCGAAGCCCAGAGGCGCAAACCAAAGAGCAGCGGCGCACCGACGGACCGTAGCGCACTCGCCACCCGCAGGGCAGCGAGCCATCCGTTTTGCGGCAATCCTGGTGCCAAAGGGTCTGCTCCGCTCATCAGCGCGGTCCATCGTCGGCCTCGGCCGCAAAACCCATCGCAAACGCGAGCAGGGCGAGGCCGGCAGGCAAAGCCAGGGACCACGTGCCAAGTGCGGCCTCGCATGCCGCACCGAGGCCGCAACCGACGGTAAAGCCGACAATCGCCGGCAGAGTACGCGCCGCTCCGTTGCGCGCCTTAGCTACATCGGTCGGATCGCCCCCGAGCAGCACCTCGCCGATATCAATCGCGAAGCGGGTGACGTTACTCGTCATCACCGCCGTGGACGGCGCTCCTTTAAGGGAGATCTGCACAAGTGCGTTCTGCACGGCCATCGCCGAGACGCCGAGCATGCCCGCGAGGATCGCATTTGTCGCGTTCGGGTCGATGCGAGGGCCGGCTGCGACGCAGAGGACGAGGAAGCCGGCGAGCAACAGGAACTGCAGCAGCAGTAAGGGGCGAAGAGAGGCGAAGCCGATCGATTCCAAGCCGCCCGCCAGCAGTCTCGTCAGGCCGACCATCACAATGAAGACCGGAACCGACAGCATCGGCGCGATCTGCGCTTCGCCGCCGCCGACGATGTGCGCGGCCAGAATGACCAAGTTACCGGTGATGTGGGCGGTGAACAGCCCGTTGAGGACAAGAAAGCCGATGACGTCCGTGCACCCGGCAGTGACGCTCAGCACGATCAGCAACGATTGGACTGCGCGCGAATTGTCGAACGGCGGCGGCATCCCCCGCGCCGTCGGGCCTTCAGCTTCCGCCGACACCATGCCCGACCATCTTCTTCGGATCCACGATCTCGTCGAACCGCTTCTCGTCGATGTCGCCGGACTGGAGTGCCGCCTCCTTCAGGGTCAGGCCTTCGTCGTTCGCCTTGTGCGCGATGGCGGAAGCCTTGTCATACCCGATTATCGGGCTGAGCGCGGTCACCAGCATCAGCGAACGGCCGAGCATCTCGTCGATGCGCTGACGGTTGAGCCGCGTCCCCTCGACCGAGAAATGCCGCAGCTTCTCGCAAGCATCGCCGAGGATATGGGCGGAGTGAAGGAAATTGTTTATGATGATCGGCCGCATGGCGTTGAGCTCGAAATTCCCCTGGCTGCCGGCGAACGCGACCGCGTTGTCCTCGCCGATCACCTGGATGCAGACCATCACCATCGCCTCCTGCTGGGTCGGGTTGACCTTGCCCGGCATGATCGACGAGCCCGGCTCGTTTTCCGGCAAGAGGAGTTCGCCAAGGCCGCAGCGCGGGCCCGAGGCGAGCCAGCGCATGTCGTTGGCGATCTTCATCAGCGCCACGGCGAGCCCGCGCACCACGGCCATCGCGGCAACCATCGCGTCGAGCGAGCCTTGTGCCGCAAATTTGTTGGGCGCGGTCACGAACGGATAGCCGGTCAGCTCGGCAATCTTCTCAGCGATCTCGCGGCTGAACTGCGGTGGTGCATTAAGCCCGGTGCCGACCGCGGTGCCGCCGGTGGCTAGCTCGAACAGACCCGTCTCGAAGGCGCGGATGCGCGCGAGTGCGTCGCGGATCTGGTGCGCCCAGCCCGACCACTCCTGCCCAACCGTCAGCGGCACGGCATCCTGCAAATGGGTCCGCCCGATCTTGACCACGTCGTTCCATTCGTTCGCCTTCGCCTCGATCGCGATCGCCAGCGCTTCGGCGTGCGGCACCAGGTGTTCCTCCGATTCCAGCACCGCGGCAATGTGCATCGCGGTCGGGAAGGTGTCGTTCGACGACTGGCCCATATTGACGTCGTCGTTCGGATGCACGGGAGACTTGCTGCCGATTTTCCCCCCGAGCAGCTGGATGGCCCGGTTCGACAGCACCTCGTTGACGTTCATGTTCGACTGCGTACCCGACCCGGTCTGCCAGACATAGAGCGGAAAATGGTCGTCGAGCTTGCCGGCGATCGCCTCGTCGGCGGAGCGCACGATCGCGTCGGCCTTCCATTGCGCGAGCCGCCCGGCGGCGGCGTTGACCAGCGCCGCCGCCTTCTTGACATAGCCGTAGGCGTGATAGACGCGCTTCGGCATGCGGTCGTCGCCGATCGCGAAATGCACAAGGCTGCGCTGGGTTTGCGCGCCCCAGTAGCGGTCGGCCGGCACGTCGATGGCGCCCATTGAGTCGGTCTCGCGCCGCGTTCCGCTCGCCTGAATGCCGATCGGGGTCTCGTGCACGATTCGAGGTGTTGAGGCGTTCATCACAATTTCCTTCCAAGCGTGTCGGTCCACCGTGCCACTTCAGCGGCCGTCGTTTAGGCCCGCGTCGACCGCCGCGAGCAGACCGAGGGCCGACCAATCAAGCCCAGACCATCCGCGAGCCATCATCGCGACGAGGTGGTCGTGGACGAGGCTTGCAGCGGGCATGGGCACGGCCGTGCGTTCGGCTTCGGCCAGCGCGAGCCGCAGATCCTTGGTGGCTAGCGGCACTGCCATGCCGGGCGGGCTGTAGCGCCCGTCGACAATCTTCCCACCATAACTCTTATGGACTCGGGAATCGAACAGCGAATTGGTGAAGACATCGAAAGCAAGGTGGCTGTCGATCCCGCCTTTTCGTAACAGGGCCAACACCTCGCCCATGCATTCAAGGGTCGTCGCGGTGAGGACGTTGGCGGCGAGCTTGAAAAGGTTCGCCAATGCGGCGTCTTCGCCGATCACGAACAGGCGCTGACCGAGGCGCTCGAGCAGTGGACGGACCCTTCCCAGCCCCGAGGGCGAGCCTGCGGCAAGGACGAAGAGCTTCCGATCCCGAGCGAAGTCCGGGTTGCCGAGCACTGGTGCGGCAATATAATCCTGGCGATGGCGCGCATGCTCCTCGGCGATACTGCGAGACATGGTAGGGCTGACCGTACTCGTGGAAATATGCGCAGCCGCCGGGGAGAGAATGCCCACCAACCCCGAAGGTCCGAGCGCGACCGCGGCAAGCGCGTCATCGTCGGGCAGGGAGGTAAGCACCACGTCGCAAGCGGCAAGATCGCCCAGCTGCGTGGCAGCGCTGGCGCCGCTCGCCCGAAGTGCCGTTGTCCGCTCCGGGTCTCGGTCGTAAACGACCACCTGGTGACCGTCTTCGATAAGATTGACGGCAAAAGCGTGTCCCAAGTGGCCGAGACCGACCACACCGACACGATTGATGGGCAATTCACCCGCTCGCTGCTGGTCAGCCAGCGGTTAAGAAGTTTGGGCCGTATCTATTGGTGAAGCAGCCATGAGGTTCCTCGCTTGCTGGGAAGAAATCGCGGCGCAAATCAGTTGATCAGTAATGCGGTTTATAGAGTTGCCCCTCGATCCAGGCGCGAGTGTCGCGCGGTTGCTCGGCCTGCGCCAAACCTTTCTCGAACATGAACTCGGCGACGCGGCTTGCCGTCGTCACTTCCGTCTCCAGGATGTTGGCCTGGCTCGGGAACAGCATGCCCTTCGCGCGAAGATCAGGGCCAACCTGATCGGCGCTCGCCTCGGCCGCGGCGATGAAGCATTCGTCGGTGATCCGCCGCGGCCGCGCGACATAAGTCGCGAGTCCGATTGCCGGGAAGATGTAGAAATTATTTGCCTGTCCGGGGCGAAAGGTCTTGCCGTTCACGGTGACGTCCGGGAATTGCACGCCAGCCGCAAAGAGGGCCTTGCCCTTCGACCAAGTGTAGGCCTGCTCCGCGGTGCATTCCGCCTTGTCGGTCGGATTGGAGAGCGCGAAGATGATTGGCCGCTCATTGAGCCGGCTCATCGTCTCGACCACCCGCTGGTTGAACGCGCCGCCCTTGGTGCTGACGCCAATCAGGATCGTCGGCTTCAGCGTCTCGATGGTCTTCACCAGATCCTTGGAGGGTTGCGCCTTATGTGCATACACTTTTTGGGCATCCGATAGGCCAGCGCGGGACGGTTCCAGCAACCCGTCGATGTCGAACATGGAGACGCGGCTGCGAGCAGAGTTCTGTGAAAGCCCCTTTTTCTGCATGGCGGCGACGATCAGATTGGCGATGCCGATCCCGGCCGAGCCGGCGCCGAGGAAGAGGATGCGCTGGTCGGTCAACGGCGCATCGATGATCTGCAGCGCCGTTTCCAATCCCGCGAGCGCGACGCTGGCGGTGCCCTGGATGTCGTCATTGTAGCAGAGCACTTTGTCGGCATATCGTTCGAGCATACGGATTGCATCCGTGCCCTTCCAGTCCTCGAAGTGGAGGCAGCAGCCGGGAAAGACCTGCTGTACCGCTTGGATGAATTCTTCGACGAGTTCGTCCAGCTCCCGCTCCGAAGGCGGCATTTCACGCAGGCCGAGATAGAGCGGATCGGCGCGGAGCGCGTCGTTGGTCGTGCCGATGTCGAGTAGCACGGGCAGCAAGCAGCTAGGCGGCACGGCGGCACACGCCGTGTAGAGCTGCAGCTTGCCGATCGGGATGCCCATGCCGTTGGCGCCGATGTCGCCGAGGCCCAGGATGCGTCCGCCCGTGGAGACACAGATAAAGCGGACGTCCTGCTCGGGCCAGTTGCGCAGCACCTCGGCAATGCGGCCCTTCATCTCGCGCGTGATGTACATACCGCGCGCGCGGCGGTAGATGTGACCGAAGGTGAGGCAGGCATCGGCGACGGTCGGGTCATAGAGGATTGGTATGAAGCGCGCCGGGTCCGACATCACGGCGCGGTAGAACAGTGTCTCGGTCCGGTCCGACAGACCGATGAGATAAATATAGCGTTCAAGATCGTTGGGCTTCGCGTCGAGGTGCTCCATCACGCGCTCGACCTGCCGGTCAAGATTTTCCACCGCATGCGGCAGAAGGCCTTCCAGCCCGTATTGGCGGCGCTCTTCTGAAGTGAATGCCGTACCCTTGTTGCGAATGGGGTCGTCCAGCAACGCAACGCCCCGCAGGGTATCAGAAGTCCGAGTCTTGGTGGTCTGGACCATGTGATTCCTCCTCCGTTTCAATGGGTCGGGTTGCCGGCTGCTCGCGCGATTGGCAGGACGGAAAGCGAGCGCACGCCCTGCGCGCCATGGATGAGGACACCTTCGATGTCCGCCGTCGCCGATGGGCCGGTGTGGAAACAGGCATAGTGCCTGTCGCGGAATTCAGGCCGGCGATAGGCGTGGTGCAGATTGACGACAATGTCGGCGGGATCGAGGAGCACGATCAGGTGTTGCGCGAGGTAGGCGACCGCGTTGACGCGAAGGTCGGCATCGCTCAGGAGGACCGAGCCGGTCTCCGCGACGGCGAAAGACGCGCGCACGATGGCGAAGTCCACATCCGTCAGATCCCGTAGCGCACCCAGGTCGGCGATATCCTGGTTGCCCCTAATTTCCGGAACCATCGAGCACACGATTTTGGCGGCCGCGGTCTTCGCCCGGACCGGTGCCAGGATATCGCCGGCGGCCGGCGGGTCTAGGAACATTCCGCCCATGCGGTGCAGGCTGTCTTTGAAAGCAGACAGAAGTGACGCCGGCGGGTTGTCGTCGAACAGGGGTATGTGGGGAAGCGGCCGGTCCACGCGTGGCAGATTGGCACGGATCGAGGCCAGGATGTCGTCGCGGCTGCTCATTGCTTCTCTCCCCGGTTCGCCTGGTACCAGCTGTGAAACGTCCGTTTGGGCGGGTGCGGCACCTCGCGGTGCTTCCCCCATGCGTTCAGGCCGTTGTAGATGACGAACCGCGGCAGATGGGCGAGCGCCGTATCGGCGGCGGCGATCGCCGCGCGATAGGCGGCGGGCTGCGACAGCAG
>JBAUNU010000026.1:0-4949 GCA_049579405.1 Methylocella sp. | reverse complement strand
GCCAAGAGCCGCGCCACTTACCGCACGTTGTTCAGGCGTATAGCCGCAGCCCGCGAGCGCGACGGACGAGATGATCAGTATCGTCAAAGGGAAAATCTTCTGCATGCCGCTTCCAAGCCTGTCTCCCGCGCTGATCCCCAACCTGTCTAGACACCCTAGCCGGTGCCCCGGGTCAAGCCGGAAATTGACTCTTGGTGGAATTTATCCCAGCGCGGCATTTGTAGCACGCGCGCGTTGCCAATTCGATAATTGACGAAATGGCCCGGGGCGCCTATGTGGATCAGACCAGCCGGCCGGATGGCCGCCGCTTTCGCAGTGGAGGAAAGTCCGGGCTCCACGGAGGCACGGTGCCGGATAACTTCCGGCGGGGGCAACCCCAGGGAAAGCGCCACAGAAAACAAACCGCCGCAAGGCAAGGGTGAAACGGTGCGGTAAGAGCGCACCGCGCGCATGGCAACATGAGCGGCATGGCAAGCCCCACCGGGAGCAAAACCGAATAGGGGCAACACAAGGTGTTTCTCGGTTGAGGAATCCTTGGATCCGTCTCCGGATCGTTGCCCGGGTTGGTTGCTTGAGGCGGCCGGCAACGGCCGTCCCAGAGGAATGGCCATCGCGCGCGCGAAACCGCGTGCCATACAGAACCCGGCTTATAGGCCGGCTGGCACCGCACTCCGGACACCGTGAGGCACGGGAAATGCTCGAAACCAGATGAGCCGGAGTTCTTCCGCGAAAGCGGACTTCGCAGCGGATTTTGCACGTCTAGGCTAGGGTAGCGTCTCGGCCTCCAGCAACGCGGTCAGCTTCGCCGTCCGGTCACGACCGGCGCCTTTCTCGACGCATCAGGCGCAAGGGCGCGTTCAATCGCTAAAAATTAGCCTCCGCTGCCGGGCGATGGGATTTTGCTCGTTCATCCCGGTGCCTCGTTGCAAAAGGGAGGCTTTGGTGTCTCGCCTTGAGTCTGCATTTTGCTAGTTACGGCGGATCTTGGACTGTGGCTGGGGACCACGGAAAAGCGTCTGAATGCTCTGAATTTCAATCCCGTGAGGAGTTGAATTTCTTCTGACGCTACCGAAGAATGTGAGCTGCCGGGACATGATCAAGAATCTTCTCTCGATAGCGGGTCTTGATCCAAGCGGCGGCGCGGGCGTCGCGGCCGATCTCAAAACATTCGCCGCGCTTGGCTGCAACGGCATGGCCGTCATCGCCGCCCTGACCGCGCAGAACACGCAAGGGGTCAGAGCCGTGCACGTCCCGCTCGCGAGTTTTGCCGCGGCGCAGATCGACGCGGTTTTCGAAGACATCGATGTCGCCGCCGTCAAGATCGGGATGCTCGCCTCGGCCGCTGTCGTCGCGGCGGTCGCGAGCAGGCTCACGTTTCATAAGCCCCGCCTCATCGTCCTCGATCCGGTGCTCGTCGCGACGAGCGGCGATGCATTGAGCGGAGCCGATGCGAGCGAAGCGATTGTCGAGCATCTCTTTCCACTCGCCACCCTCGTCACGCCGAATCTCGCCGAAGCGGCCCGCCTGTCCCGTCATGCAATCCCGGAGGATCGAGAAGGCATGCGCCGCGCCGCCGCGCTTCTGCATGGGCGCGGCGCGAAAGCCGTGCTCGTCAAGGGCGGCCATTTGAGCGGGGCGACAGCCGACGACCTCTTATTCGATGGCGCTTCATACCGGCTTTTTTCCGTCCCGCGCGTCGCAACCCGCAATAGGCACGGCACCGGCTGCACTTTATCCTCGGCGATCGCGGCCTTTCTCGCGCAGGGCCATGAGCTTAGCGAAGCCATTGGCGCCGCGAAAACCTATCTCACCGGCGCACTAACCACCGCCGATGAACTCAGCGCCGGCCACGGGCCTGGGCCGGTCAATCATTTCCATGAGTTTTGGAGACGCTGAACGTTCCTGACCGGAACGGGGGATTCCGCCAAACGGGCGGTCCCCAAATCGTACGCTTTCACCTGCGGATTGACCGGTTTCCAAGCCGCGTTGTTTGGTATAAGGGATGCTGCAAGCGCGAAGATGCCGCCCCATATTGTGGCTCGCCGACATTCTTCAAAATAACGTCTTCCCTCAAAAAAGTCGTCTGGGCGGGGTACGCCCCGGCAAGCCGTCCGGACGCTGCAAATTTGTTTTAGGCATGAAAATGAAGCTGCGCAATATCGCCATCATCGCGCACGTCGATCACGGCAAGACGACGCTCGTCGACCGTCTGCTCCAGCAATCCGGCGCCTTCCGCGAGAATCAGCGGGTCGCCGAGCGGGTCATGGATTCGAACGATCTCGAAAAGGAGCGCGGGATCACGATCATCGCCAAGGCGGCGTCGATTGCATGGAAGGACACGCGGATCAATATCGTCGATACGCCGGGCCACGCCGACTTCGGCGGCGAGGTGGAGCGCATCTTGTCCATGGTCGATGGCGCGATCGTCCTGGTCGATGCCTCCGAAGGGCCGATGCCGCAGACCAAATTCGTCGTCGGCAAGGCGCTGAAGATCGGCTTGAGGCCGATCGTCGCGGTGAACAAGGCCGATAGACCGGATGCCCGCGCGGGCGAGATCGTGAACGAGGTTTTCGATCTTTTCGCGGCGCTCGGCGCCTCCGACGAACAGCTCGATTTTCCGATCCTTTACGGTTCGGCGAAACAGGGCTGGATGGCCGAGAGCCCGGACGGGCCGAGGAAAGGCATGACGCCGTTGTTCGATCTCGTGTTAAAGCATGTTCCGCCGCCGAATACGGGCGAAGGCGGCTTTCGGATGCTCGGCACGTTGCTCGAAGCCAATCCCTATCTCGGGCGGCTCATCACCGGGCGGATTTTCGCCGGCTCCGTAAAACCCAATCAAAGCGTCCAGGTCTTGGACCGCAACGCCAATGTGGTCGAACAGGGGCGGGTTTCCAAGATCCTGGCATTCAGGGGCATCGAACGCACCCCGATCGAGGAGGCGGAAGCGGGCGACATCGTCGCGATCGCCGGGCTCGAAAAATTCAATGTCGCCGACACGCTTTGCGCGCCCGAAGTCGCGGAACCGTTGCAGGCGCAGCCGATCGATCCGCCGACCTTGTCGATGACGTTCCTTGTGAATGATTCGCCGTTTGCCGGAACCGAAGGCGACAAGGTCACGAGCCGCGTCATCCGCGACCGGCTTTACAGGGAGGCCGAAGGCAATGTCGCCTTGCGGGTCGAGGATTCACCCGGATCGGACTCTTATGTCGTCTCGGGGCGCGGCGAATTGCAGCTTGCGATCCTGATCGAGACCATGCGCCGCGAGGGGTTCGAGCTCGGTGTGTCGCGGCCGAAAGTCGTCATGCAAAAAGACGAGGCCACGAACCAGCTTTTCGAACCAATCGAGGAAGTGGTCATCGACGTCGACGAAGAACATTCCGGCGTCGTCGTGCAAAAGATGGCCCGGCGCAAGGCCGAGATGATCGAGATGCGGCCTTCCGGCGGCGAACGCCTGCGCCTTGTCTTTCATGCGCCAACACGCGGGCTCATCGGATATCAGGGCGAGCTTTTGACCGATACCCGCGGCAGCGCGATCATGAACCGGCTGTTTCACGCCTACGCCCCTTGGAAGGGCGAGATCGCGGGGCGGCGCAACGGCGTTTTGATTTCCAACGACAATGGCGAATCGGTCGCCTATGCGATGTGGAAGCTCGAGGATCGCGGCCCGATGATGATCGAGCCGGGCTGCAAGGTCTATCGCGGCATGATCGTCGGCGAGCACACGCGGGAAAATGATCTTGAGATCAACGTCCTAAAAGGCAAGCAGCTGACCAACATCCGCGCCGCCGGCAAGGACGAGGCGGTCCGTCTGACCCCGCCGCTCAAGATGACGCTCGAAAAGGCGCTCGCCTATATCGCGAACGACGAGCTTGTCGAGGTCACGCCGAAATCGATCAGGCTGCGCAAGGCGCTGCTCGACCCCGACGCGCGCAAGCGCGCTTTTCGCGCCAAGAAAAGCGCGTGAGCTTCCGCTCGGCCGCCCCTAGATATTACAAATTGGCGTTCTTCATGCGCTGCAAGCGGCGGGCCGAGAGCCGCTGCGATCGATTTTCCGAGCTCCGTAGTTGCGCGCAGCGCGAACAGCCGTAGACGCCCCGGAGGCCTGATCGCCTCGTTGCGGGCGACCTCAGCGGGTGTTCTTGCCGGATCGCTGTGTCCCCGGCCCGGCCGCGAATCATAGATGGCCCATTTCAAAGTCATCGCAGGACCGGTCGAACTGCGACAGAGCCTCGTCGAGGTAATCGGCGAGAAGCGGCGTACCAAGCAGATAAGCGGCCGTGCGCTTATTGTGAGCCCGCGCGGCTTCCGCACGCAACTCGTCCCAATCGTCGATCGTGCCATCGCCGCGCCCAAGCCATGCAAGTGCGACGAGATCGACTTGTTCGTCCTCGTTCAGGGCTCCAATGAAGCCACGAATCTCGTTGGCGACGGGGTCTTCGCCGTGATCCTCCAAGACAGACACCATGCTGTCATCCGTCGCATTGGATGCATCATCCGGGTCAGTCACCACATCCTTGACATCGAACGCACGCGCTTTGATGATAATGAAGCATACCTTTTCGGTTGCGATCGACAGACTCGGAGCATTTTTCGACATCCTTCACCTCACACGGCCAAAAGTGCTGGCAGGTCTGGTGTTCCGATTTCGACAGACATCACTGTTAGCATGAGAGTCGGTCTTTTGCACATATGGACCCGTGTCCGGGTTGGCAGGGCCCTCCATGCAGCCAATGATGCTGAAGCTTGGTGGACCCGGAGATTTTCTAGAATCAGGCGGCGCTCGCTGCCCGCCTTCGCGCTCGTAGCGTGTGCACTAGGGGGGTTCAAGGTGCGCCTCAACCTTGCTGAATGTGCCGAGCATCCTCGCGATTGTTTTTGACCTTAAGCCCTCCGGCCGAATCAAGCCTCATCGCGAGCCCAAGACATTTTCCAGCGCATCCATTAACCGC
>JBAUNU010000025.1:0-2515 GCA_049579405.1 Methylocella sp. | reverse complement strand
TCGCCGGGATGGCAATGCCATCCTGAACGGGCGGCGCTGCCCACTTTGGCGACAGGCCGATTGGCGCTGGCGAGTGGGGACCCATCAAATTGGAAACCTTCCTCTATCGCAACGAACTCCGGGGGTACCCCTGCCGGAAATCAAATCCGAACATACTGAATCCACTCGTTTCAAGCAAAATTAATCCCCCTCTAGCCGGGGGCAAAACTCTGTTCGACGTATAAAGGGATACATGCCTCTCTAGTGATCGAATGTGCGAGCCCGGGGTGTACGGAACAATTCAGGATCGCCCTTAACGAGCACCTAAATGGGGGCAGAACCCCAAGTTACTGTGCAAAGTGCATCGTCAATCGCACGCGGGGCACGCCGAATATATGCGTCAATACCGGGAGCGGAAGAAAGCGAAATTGGAGTATATGCTCAAATAGCCATGGAAATGGGGGTGTTAGTGAGCTGGCCCATTCCGGTTTTCTGGCGGCTTGTCCCACTCGAATATCTCAATCGACGTGCGTGTAACCCTCAGCGCGACCGCAAACCCTAAAAGAACCGCCGCAAAGGCATTAAAATACGTGGAGCCTTGAGCTGTGGTTACCGTACTAACCACAATTCTAAGGATACTGAAAGAAGATATGAACAGGTAGATATAATCTATCGCCTTGACCCAATTTTGCGCAAGAAACGAATTCCGTTTAAATAAGAGTCTAACAGTATACCCAAAATTAGCGGCAATTATATGAAAGAACAACGCCCAACATAATAGACCAGAAATAAATATTGCCAATATCTGTTGGGCTAGATGATTGCTAGGATTCGACATAAATAAGAACGAGTAAGCAGATGCTGTGACCGCGGACAACGCGGTAATCAGTGTCACAACATATATATTCCTGCGGAACCTGGTCTCAAGGGCAAGCCAAATTAAACAGAGAGCTGATGATATTACTGCTATCGTTTGTATTGTTAGAAAATCTTTTGACCCTGCTGGCTGTTGCCGCACCATCTCCCAGGCAATTAGCACGGTCATCAACACCATCGTGACAGACGGAAACCACGGTTCCTGCTTCTGTTCGCTCATTGAAAACCCTCCGATCTGGGAACATTCACGGCGCCGAGTATTATAGCTGAATTCTGGGTCCCCTCGCGCCGTGTGTCTTCGGCCCGCCTGGCTCTCCGGTTTAGCCATACGCGGCCAGCGCCTCGCGCATATCGCCAGGCAGCGGCGCCTCGACTTTTACCATGTCCTAGGTTTTGCAAAGTCGCCCTGGCGTGCACCTGCAAGCCCATCGCGGAACGCGCGCATCCAGGCGGGGAAGCCTCAAATCGACCAGCCGGCGGCGAGATCGTCGAAGGGGTCGATGAGCCCGCGCGTGGTGAGCAGCGCGACGATTTGCGCCGCCGCCTGCAGGGCGGTTTGTCTTTCTAGTCCGACGACAAGCTCGGGCGCTTCCGGCGGCTCATAGCTCTGATCGATGCCGGTGAAATTCTTGATCGCTCCAGCCATCGCTTTTTTGTAGAGGCCCTTCGGATCACGCGCGATACAATCCTCGAGTGGCGTAGCGACGAAAATCTCGATGAATTCATGTTTGTCGAGCAAGTCGCGCACCATCCGCCGCTCGGCCCGGAACGGTGAAATAAAGGAGCAAAGCACGATGAGGCCGGCTTGTGTCATGAGCTTTGCCACTTCGCCAATGCGGCGGATGTTTTCGACCCTGTCGACCTCGGAGAAACCCAAATCCTTGTTGAGCCCATGCCGCACATTGTCACCGTCAAGCAGGATGGTGTGGACGCCATGCGCGTAAAGCCGGGATTCGACGAGATTCGCGATGGTCGACTTGCCCGAGCCGGAGAGGCCGGTGAACCACAAAACGGCGGGCTGGTGATGCTTGATCCGCGCGTGATCTTGCTTGGCGACGGCGAGGCCCTGGAGATGAATGTTGGTCGCGCGGCGAAGCCCGAAAGCGATCAACCCCGCCGCCGCCGTGGCGTTGGTGATCCGATCGATCAAAATAAAGGCGCCAGTCGTATGGTTTTTCTTGTATGGGTCGAAGGCGAGCGGCGTGGTCGTGGCGAGATTGCAAAAGCCGACTTCGTTGAGACTCAAGGTCTTCGCCGCGAGTTCGCCGAGCGTATTGACATCGAGACGATGCTTGAGCTCGGTCACCGAGGCGGGAACGGTCCTGGAGCCCGCTTTCATGAGATAGGAGCGGCCAGGCAAGAGCTTGCCATCGTCCATCCAGATGAGATGCGCGGCGAACTGGTCGGAGACCTCGGGCCGGTTTTTCGGATCGCACAAAATATCCCCGCGCGCGATATCTAGCTCATCGGCGAGAGTGAGGGTGACGGCATCGCCGGCCGTTGCGCTTTGAAGGTCGCCATCGGCGCTGACGATGCGCGCGACCCGCGAGAGGCGGCCGGAACCCGCGACGGCGATTTCATCGCCGCGATGTAGCTTTCCGCTCGCGACGGTGCCGGAAAAACCGCGAAAATCGAGATGCGGGCGATTGACCCATTGGAC
>JBAUNU010000024.1:0-2058 GCA_049579405.1 Methylocella sp. | reverse complement strand
CCGTTTATCCCAGACCGGCTGCTGGTTTTTTTCGCGATCGAGAAATATGCCGCCGCGCATCAAGAAAAACCCGCGATTGTTTGGATCGCCGATGGACTCGATCGCGGCCATGCGCGGGAGTTCGCGGGCAAGCTCGCGGCCCTTGCCGGCGAACTCACTGTTGTTGCGGATACAACAACCGTGCGCGCGCTCGCGGGCGGGCAAAACCAAACCGGCCGCCTCGATGTGCGGGTGCTCCGCGCGGCCCTCTCCGGCTCCAGGCTTGCCGGCCCCGAGCGGGGGGTTGTCCGCGCGCTCGATCGCAAGGGGCTTCAGCTCGGCGAAGCATCGTTCGATTTTGGCGCGGCGAACGAGACGCAAGCGAGTTTCGAGATGCCCGTCGAGTTGCGCAACGAGATCGCCCGCCTCGAAATCGCTCGCGAACATTCCGCGGCGGCGGTTTTTCTTCTCGACGAGCGCTGGCGCCGCCGCCGGATCGGCCTCGTCAGCGGCGAAACGGCGGACGTCGCGCAGCCTCTGCTCGCGCCGAGCTATTACCTCACGAAGGCGCTCTCTCCCTTCGCCGACATTCGCGAGGCAAGGCCCGCGGCCACCGATCCAATCCGCTCCCTTCTCGATGACCATGTCGCGATCATGATCCTCGCCGATGCCGGCATGGTGGCGGGCCAGGCGCATGACGATCTCGCGCGTTTTGTCGATGACGGCGGAATCCTCGTGCGCTTTGCCGGAATCCATCTCGCCGCGGCATCCGGCGACCTCGTTCCTGTCCGGCTGCGCCGGGGCGGCCGGGTGCTGGGCGGCGCGATGTCCTGGGATACCCCGAAAAAACTTGCGCCCTTCGACCGCGAGAGCCCATTTTTTGGCTTGGCCGTCCCCGATGATGTGACCGTCTCGCGCCAGGTGCTCGCCGAACCGGACCCCGGCCTTGCCGCCAAGACCTGGGCGCGGCTTTCGGACGGAACTCCGCTAGTGACCGCGGCGCGGCAAGGCAAGGGACTGATCGTTTTATTCCATGTCACGGCGGACACGACATGGTCGAACCTGCCGATTTCGGGATTGTTCGTGGGGATGCTGCGCAAAATCGTTGCATTGCCGGGGGAGACCGCGAAGGATGCGGACACGCAAGCTGGCGCCGGGACGAAAGCCCTTGAAGCCGCGACCCTCGCCCCGAGCCGGAGCCTCGACGGTTTCGGTGTCCTCGGTCCCCCGCCGCCAAACGCGACGCCGATTCCCGCCGGATTCGAAGGCATCGCGGAACCCCAACATCCGCCGGGTTTTTATGGCCCGCCCGACGGCCTGGTCGCCGTCAACGCCCTGGGACCGAAAGAAACGCTCGAGGCGGCGGATTATTCGGGGTTTGGTTTTATCGACGAGCCTCTATCCGAAAACAACCCGGTCGATCTGAAACCCTGGCTGCTCGCCGCTGCGTTTTTCTTATTTGCCGCCGATACCTTGGCCTCGCTTTGGCTGTCGGGCAGCCCGCGCGGGCGCGCAGGGCGCGCCGTCGCTTGCCTTGTTCTCCTTGCGGTTGGTTCCGCGATGCTGGCGCCGGCGCGGGTCGCGGCCGAGTCCGCCGCGGCAAGTGTGTCCCCACGCGATATCGACGCCGCGTTGACGACGCGGCTTGCTTATGTGGCAAGCGGGGATGCCAGGGTCGACGAGGTGAGCAGGCAGGGACTGATGAGCCTTTCGCGGGTGCTGGCGCGGCGCACGTCGCTGACGCCCGGCGATCCCGTCGCAATTGATCCCGCGCGGGACGAATTAAGTTTCTATCCGCTTCTCTATTGGCCTATCGTCGCGTCGCAACCGCAGCCGCCGCACGCGGCGATCGCCAAGGCCGCCCTCTTCATGAAAGAGGGTGGCACAATTCTTTTCGATACCCACGACGCGCTCGCTTCGCGACCCGGCGGGGCGCCGACGCCGGAAGCCAAGTGGCTCAGGGCCTTGCTCGATGGCGTCGATGTGCCAGAACTCGAACCCGTTCCCGCCGACCATGTCGTGACAAAAACCTTCTATCTCATCGACGGTTTCGTTGGCCGCTACACCACGGGCGCGACC
>JBAUNU010000023.1:0-2185 GCA_049579405.1 Methylocella sp. | reverse complement strand
GTAGCAGCGCGCCTGGCGGATCGCGTCATCGTCACCGACGACAATCCGCGCTCGGAGGATCCAGCGGCGATCCGCAAGGCCATCCTTCTAGGCACGAACAGCTTCTGCAATGTCGAGGAGATCGGCGACAGGGGTTTGGCGATCGCCCGGGCCCTTGCGATGCTCGGCCCACACGACGGTCTTCTCATTGCCGGCAAGGGACATGAAACCGGCCAGACCATCGGCGGCAGGACGTTGCCTTTTTCCGACTCCGGCTATGCGCGCGCGCTGCTGAAGGATCTTTCCGTATGAGCAACGGCACCGCGAACGGGTTCCTGTGGACGAGCCTCGGTCTCGTTGGCCCGCTCGCGGCACGGGTAAGCGGCTCCATGCCGCGCGGTGGCGTCACCGGAATTTCCATCGACACCCGCACCATCCAGAAAGGCGACCTTTTTTTCGCAATCAAGGGAGCTAGCACGGACGGCCATGATTATGCCGGCGCGGCCTTCGAAAAGGGTGCCGTCGCGGCGGTGGTCGATGAAGCCCGTGCCGAGGCGCTTCGGCCGCTCGGGCCGCTCTATGTCGTGTCCGATGTTCTCCTTGCGCTGGAAAGGCTCGGCGTTGCCGCCCGCGCGCGCTCGCCGGCCCGTATCGTTGCGGTGACCGGTTCGGCGGGCAAGACATCGACGAAAGAAGCGTTGCGGCTCGTGCTCACTCAAGCGGGGGCTTCCCATGCGCCGGTTGCTTCGTACAACAATCATTGGGGCGTGCCGCTCACCCTGGCGCGAATGCCGAAACATACAGGGTTCGGAATCTACGAAATCGGCATGAACCACCAAGGCGAAATCACTCCTCTTTCCGCGATGGTCCGTCCGCATGTCGCGATCATAACGACAATAGCCGCGGTTCATCTCGAATATTTCGACAGCCTGGATGCCGTCGCCGACGCCAAGGCGGAGATTTTTTCCGGCCTTGTCCAGGGAGGCGTTGCAATCCTCAATCGCGACATCGCCGAATATGAGCGCCTCCTTGCCCATGCCAAGGCCTCGCCCGCGGGTCACGCCGCGAGCTTCGGCGAACACGAGAAAGCCGACGCGAAGCTGGTGAGCGTGACGCTTGGCGCGGACCATTCCATCGTGCAGGCGGACGTCTGCGGTCATCGGCTGACCTATCGTCTCGGCGCGCCCGGCCGCCACCTTGCAATGAACTCGCTCGCGGTGCTCCTTGCCGCGAAGGCTTTTGGCGTCGACCTTGAGCTTGCCGCTGGCACGCTCGCGTCTTTCCCGGCGCAGCCGGGCCGGGGCGAGAGGCTGCGCCTATCCGCCAAAAACGGTCCCTTTACGCTGATCGACGAGAGCTACAATGCCAACCCGGCGTCGATGCGCGCGGCACTCGCGCTCGCCGGCGCCCTCCCGTTGCCGGGCAAGGGACGCCGCATCGCGGTCCTCGGCGACATGCTGGAACTTGGCGACAATGGCGCGGCGATGCACGCCGAGCTCGCCGGCGATGCGGTCGCCAATCACATCGATCTCGTCTTCGCGGCCGGTCCCTTGATGAAACATCTGTTCGAGGCTTTGCCCGGGCATTTGCGAGGGGCCTGGCGCGACGGCACAAGCGAGCTTGCAACGGTTGTCGCGGCGGCGGTGCAAAGCGGCGACATGGTGATCGTCAAGGGATCGAACGCCAGCAAGATGAGCGCGATCGTCGATGCTCTCAAGCAAAATACCGCCGCGGAAATTTCTGCGCAAAATTGTCAAGGACCGTGAAATGCTGACTTGGCTTTCCCAGTTTTCAAGTATTTTCGGGCCGCTCAACCTATTTCGTTATATTACCTTCCGAACCGGCGGCGCAACCGCGACGGCGCTATTCTTCGTGTTCTTCTTCGGGCCAAGCATCATCGCCGCCTTGCGCCTGAAACAAGGCAAGGGCCAGCCTATTCGAAACGACGGCCCGCCGTCGCATCTCCTGACGAAGAGCGGGACCCCGACGATGGGCGGCTTGATGATCTTGTCGGGTCTCATCGTCTCCACCTTGCTCTGGGCAAATCTCCGCAATCACTATGTCTGGATCGTGCTTTTGGTCATGACCGGTTTCGGCGCGATAGGCTTCTACGATGATTTATTGAAGGTGACGAAACAGACGCAAAAAGGTTTTTCCGGTCGCCGGCGGCTTGCCTTTGAAGTGGCCATCGCCGTGACCGCCTGCT
>JBAUNU010000022.1:0-1871 GCA_049579405.1 Methylocella sp. | reverse complement strand
GTTCCAATGTCCCTTGGTGGCTGCCGCTCTCGGTCCTCGCGTGGGCAGTTCAGATGACCGTCTTTCATGCCATTGGGCTGTTTTTCGAGTGGAGTGACCGGTCGGGAATGCTCGCGTCCTTCAAGGTGCGCGACATCGACCGGCTTGGCTACTTCCAGCTGTTGCCGCGCGTGGTCTTCAATCAAATTCTTGTCCTGCTTCCGGCCATGGTTGCGTTCCAATACGCTGGGCTGGCATTTACCGGCGCGCCGCATCTGAGCGTTTTGCATTTTCTCGCCGGATTAGCGCTCATGGGCATTGGGCACGACATTGTCCAATATGTTTTCCACCGCTTTGTGCTGCATCGGCCTGGCTTGATCCGTAAGCTCGGACACAGCGTGCATCACGCGACCGGCGCCAGCAAGGCGATCAGCGCCTGCTATATGAGTCCGGCGGATTTCTTTCTTGAGATTGCCCTGCCTTATCTTGTGCCGCTGGCGCTCATTGGAGCGGGTGCCGATGTTTTGTTTCACCTTGTCGTCGCCAGTCTCGGCGCGATAGGGGGCCTCTACGAACATTCGGGATATGATTTCGCGGTTCGCTTGCGGACGCCGAAGCGGTCCGGTTCCAAGCTGCAACCGCTGGCTTGGCTCTCCCATCTGGTGACCAGCAAAGCGCATGGCGAGCATCATCGCCGGAGCAATGTCAGCTTTAGCGATGGTTTCGGCTCTCCGGGCATTTGCGACACGATTTTTAAGACCCGTTGGGACATTCGGCCACGACAAAAGAACCGTCCGTGAAATCGAATGTCAGCCGGTGGGCGGATTGCAGTTCGTCCGGCAGTCGAATTGCGACCTGAAGCCCGCCCGTTGGGACGATGAGTTCATCGGTCAATTTTTCCGGTTCAATCGCGCCAACGTCAACATCTGGCCCAAACGTCCTCACCTCGCCCGTCACTTTACTCGTGAAAGTTCCTCCGATCGACCATAGGATGATTGGAACTAGGCTTGCGTTTGGCATCGTGCGCTCCGCAACCTCCATAAAGCGGTGGATATAATCCTCGGCGCTCGCCGAAATTGTTGCGCATCAGGGAACCCCGGATCTGAAGAGCGGCTATCAAAAACACTCGTCGACTAGAGAGGAATTCGTAATGGCCGAACTATCCTGGCGGTCGCACCTGACGTACGAAAGCTCATTGGCTCTCGCGCGTCAGCTCATTCGATCGATTAGGCCTGCTACACCGACGCTAGTATCATCACCAAGTAATTAGATTGGGGGAAACCAGCCCGGAAAGCCACGGAGCCTGCGGCCTCGCGCCTGCGGTCATGGTTTCGTCAGACGCCGCGAAAACCGTAACCGCGAGTCGAGGGCCTGCCACCGAGGCGGATGCGCATCGTCGATCGTCTGGATGACTTCGAACCCTTCAAAGTCCGGATGCCCGAGCGTGAGCGGCTTGCGCTCGCCGGCCTGCTGGTGGGCGGCGCGGAATTGCCCGGATTTGGTCCAGGCGCTGAAATCTTCTTGCGTCGCCCATATCGTGTGCGATGAATAAAGCACGTGGTCCTCTCGCTCCGGGCCGCGCAGCAAGTGAAAGGCGACGAAACCCTTGACCTCGCCAAGCCGGGAGTCCCGCGTGAGCCACACATCCTCGAAGGCTTTGCATTCTTCCTTGATGACTTTGAACCGGTTCATGGCGATGAACATTTTGGTCTTCTCCAAGGCGGGGCGCTTTTGTGCCGGTGTTCCTGTTATGCGCAAAGTTGTGGCGTTAGTCTTGCTGGCGTCTTCCATTGCTATCGTGCCACGAGGCGCGGCAGGGCTGGCAAGCGAGCCCCGCGCGACGGCAGTATTCCCGGTTGAGCTGTGGGATACCAGCGGAGAAGGTACAAAGC
>JBAUNU010000021.1:0-1507 GCA_049579405.1 Methylocella sp. | reverse complement strand
TGTCGCGCGCGCGCCGTCCACCATCGGATGCAGGAGCCGCGTTTCGAGCCCCAAGGTCTCGCCGAGCGCGACGCCCTTGGAACAGAGGCGGCCGAAATTCGCCGGGTGGCTATTGTCGCCCGTGATGGCTGCTCCGCCGGCGCCGTCGGGCGTTGCCACGACGCCGCAGCCGACGCCGCAATACGGACATGTCGTATGGATGCCCGGCGCCGGTGCGTGGACATTCATCAGTAGACGTCCGTCTGATACCGGTGTTGCGTCCGAAGGTCGTTCACAAAAGACTTGGCGGAGGCCGCGTCCATCTTGCCGTGTTCCGCGCAGATTTGGATGAGCGCCGTGTCGACGTCTGGTGCCATGCGCGTGGCGTCGCCACAGACATAGAAATGGGCGCCCTTGGCGAGCCACGCCCAAAGACCGGCGCCATCCTCGCGCATCCTGTCCTGCACATAGACTTTCTTTTGCCCATCGCGCGACCAGGCGAGGGAGAGCTTGGCGAGCGTGCCCGCCGCCTGGAACCCCGACAGCTCGTCCTCATAGAAAAAATCGGTGGCGCGCCGCTGGTGGCCGAAGAAGAGCCAGGCCGGGCCCTTGGCCTTGGTGGCCATACGTTCTTGCAGAAACGCCCGGAACGGCGCGACGCCGGTTCCCGGACCTACCATCACGATGGGCGTATCTCCGCTGGCGGGCAGCGCGAAATCATGGGCGCGCTGGATATAGGCCTTGACCTTGTCGCCGGGCCGCAAGGCCGCGCCCGCGAAGGTCGAGGCAACGCCAAGCCGTTCTCGCCCATTTATCGCATAGCGCACATGGTCGATGGTGAGTGCGACGCGCCCCGGTCCCGCCTTGTACGAAGAGGCGATTGAAAAGAGCCTCGGCTGCAGCGGCTCCAGGACCTCGACGAAGGCCTCGGGATCGGGCCGGAGGCCTGGGAATTTTTCCATGGCCGCGAGCACATCGAGCGTCGCGGCGTCGCCGTCCGGGTCTTCCCCCTTTGCCAAGGCTTTTGCCTTCGCCCGGGCGCGGCCGCCGGTAAGATAGGAGATAAGTTCGAACAGCATATCCGGCGCGAGCCCGAGCGAAACGTCTTCGCGGAACACCTGGTGCAATGTCTTGCCGGCGATGGGAAAATCGCGCGGCGCGCCGATTGCCGCGATGACCCGCTCGACGAGGCCCTCGTCGTTCATGGGGTAGATGCCGAAACTGTCGCCAGGCTGATAATCGAGACCGGCGTTCGAAATATCGAACTCGACGTGATAGGTCGCCTTTTCCGACCCTTCGCGGTTGAGCCTTTTGCGGGCGGCAAACACCGCCTCGGCCGGAGAGTTTCGCGAACGCCCCGGACGGCTATCGGCGTCGAGGGCCTTCGCCACCGCCTTGGCGTCGGCTTTCGCCTTGGCTTCATCCGGGTCGATCGCGCCGCCGCCCATTTCCTCGACGAGCGTTTTCAGCATGCGGGCGGTTTCCTTGGCGCCGGGCACGCAGAGGTTCAGGCGCTCTTCCGCCTGCG
>JBAUNU010000020.1:0-2388 GCA_049579405.1 Methylocella sp. | reverse complement strand
GTTCAGTTACAACACTTTCAAGTTTGGGAAGTATCTGTCCCCACTCCTTTTCGTTAAGTGGCTTGTCGGCAAATTCGATGCGACGGTCACGCGCCAACGCACGCAAACTAAATTCGGCTGCTCTCATCAAATGGAATACCGCGGCAGTACCGCATTCGGCTGCTAAGCAATTTCCAGCCTCGCGAATATCCAGTTTTGCTGACGGAAATGAACGAAGAACAATGGGACCGAACAGAGCCTCTTGGTCAATGTAGCCGGAGCGGTCGGACGCCACACGCAAGAATTTACGACCACTGATTTCATTCAGTAATGCGCCTCGTACATGCCTCACTTCTGCCGCTAAGGTTGAGATATCTGGATCTGGATAAATGCTTAGATGAGACCGAGAAGTCCACGCGGTGGACAGGCACCCATTGAAATCGTGTGCTTCTGCGTATGTCACAACCTCGTTTATCAATTCGAGATTAAACCTATAAAGTGTCGGCTCATGAATAGCCCTTTTTCCATTGGACCCTGCCAATTCTAAAACGGTCGCAGCACGTTCCAGTTTGGAAATGAGGTCTCCCAACTCCCACAAATCAAATTCGTTCATGATATCCCACAGGCTCCAAAGCCTGCCAGGAACAAATCCCAGCATGGTACTCATGCTAGCACCGCCATTCTGGGTACGTCAAGTATGACATCCTCTTTGGCGTGTTCGCGGCCTTCGCCTGGCAAAATCGTTGACGGGCCGCATATTGATGCAAGACGGAGCAAAAAACGACGCCGATTCCGCCATTTGTTAAGACCAATTATATTCGATTCAAGAGAAGTTCATCCGGCCGGTGGAGGCGCGGGTTTACACGTGAATTACATTTCAACGCGCGGCGCGGCGCCGCCAGTTTCGTTTACTCAGATGCTGCTCGCCGGCCTTGCGCCGGACGGCGGCCTTTACCTGCCGCAAGCCTACCCGCGGCTCTCCCAAACCGCGATCGCCGGCTTTGCGGGCAGATCCTACGGGGAGGTCGCGCAAGCCACCCTGACGCCGTTCGTGGCGGGCGAAATCGAGGCGGCCGCCTTGCGAGGCATGATCGAGGCCGCCTATGCGGATTTCCGGCACAAGGCGGTCGCCCCTCTGGCGCAGCTTGAGTCCAATCTCTTTGTGCTCGAATTGTTTCACGGACCAACTCTCGCCTTCAAGGACCTCGCGATGCAGCTCCTGGCCAAGCTCATCGGCCATGTTCTCAAGTTGCGGGGCGAGCGGGCGACCATCATTGGCGCAACCTCGGGCGATACGGGGGCCGCCGCCATCGAGGCCTTTCGCGGTTTGCCTGAAGTCGATGTCTTCATCCTTTATCCGCATGGGCGCGTATCGGAGGTGCAGCGCCGCCAAATGACGACGGCCGAGGCCGGCAACATTCACACCATCGCGCTTGAAGGCACCTTCGACGACGCGCAAGCTTGCGTCAAAAATATGTTCAATCATAGGATGTTGCGCGACGAACTTAATCTTTGCGGGGTGAATTCGATCAATCTCGCGCGCATCCTTTTCCAGACCGTCTATTATTTTACCAGCGCGGCCGTCCTAGGCGGGCCATACCGGAAAATTTCGTTTGTCGTGCCGACCGGCAATTTCGGCGATATTTTGGCGGGCTGGATGGCCAAACGCATGGGACTTCCGATCGACCGGCTGGTGATGGCGACGAATTCCAACGATATTCTCACTCGCGCGCTGGCGAGCGGCGGCTACCTTGTGCGAACGGTTCACCCAACGCAATCGCCCTCGATGGACATTCAAGTGTCATCCAATTTCGAACGGCTCCTTTTCGAAGCGCATGGACGGGATGCGGGCGCGCTCTGCCGCTTGATGGCGGGGTTGCGGCAATCGCAGGGGTTTACGATCGAGCCCGGCCCGCTTCATGCTATTCGCGCCGAGTTCGATGCTTTCAGTATGACCGAGGCTGAAACCACGCGGGAGATCGCCCGAAGCTGGCGAGAAACGGGCTTCCTCGCCGACCCGCACACCGCGGTCGGCATGGGCGCCGCGCGTAAGGCAAAGGCGCACGTATCCGCGAGCCCGCTCGTTGTTCTGGGCACCGCCCATCCCGCTAAATTTCCCGCCGCGATCGCGCAAGCGACAGGAATGCGGCCGGATTTGCCCGGCCATCTTGCCGGTCTTTTCGACCGAAAAGAGAAGTTTTCGATTTTGCCCAACGACCAGAGTGAAATCGAGCGTTTTATCCAAGCCCGCGCCGCGCGCGCGTCGAGCCGGGCCGCGCCATGAGCGTCGAAATCACCACTTTGCCGTCCGGCCTGAGAATTGCCACCGATCGCATGGCGCACCTCGAAACCGCCTCGCTCGGCGTGTTTGTCGGCGCCGGGTCGCGCCATGAACGAACGAACGAGAAC
>JBAUNU010000019.1:0-2995 GCA_049579405.1 Methylocella sp. | reverse complement strand
GGATAAGAGGATTTGACTGCGTTTTCTGTGGCGAGCTGGTCGAGGCATACGGTTCTCTGGATTCAACTAGCGATTATATAGACGCACAAGGGGTTGAGGGAACATATGTATACATCGGTATTTCTGTACCAAATGTTAAGCATGCAGATCTTCATGACAACTATTTATTCGGATATCCTGTAACATAAATCTTCAGTGGACCCTGCCGATTTCTCAGGATGGGGCTTCTTCGCACATGTATCATAATATGATCGATGATGCACAAGGAACCACTACTGGAAAATATGGAATGAATATTACATGTACCTCTAGCACCAATATGACAACTGTTATTGGTACAAATACTATGACGGATTTAGTTTATGGTGTAGTTCTTAACTCTGGAACGTCTGGCGTCATAACAAACAAGCAGGCGGTAAAGGGCGTTGCATCTGAATACATTGACAATGGGTCCGGCAATTTCACCGTTCCTCCTCTTGCCTCGGTAAACGGAAGCGCCGCGCCGGCCGGGACGGTTGGCGAAATCATCAGGGCGTCCGTTACAGCGGGTAGCGCAGTAAGTCTCACGACTGAAACAGCCAAGGCAGTTACGTCGGTGCCCCTTACGGCAGGGGATTGGGATTGCCGTGGAGATCTAGCATTCCTGCCGGCGGGGGGGACGACCATCACTCTTATCGCTGGCGGGATAAGCAACGTCCCCAACAAAATGCCAGCATCCGGCTCTAATGGCTTGTTTTTCATGGATACCTCATGGACGACTGGAGTTGGGGCATCCATCCCCATTTCTGCCTTCCAGATCAATCTTTCCTCCGCGACTACGGAATACCTTGTTGCAGAAAGCAATTTCGGGGTCAGCACCATGAGCGCTTTTGGCTACATAGAATGCAGGAGAATGAGGTAGCGGACGGATGGACCGACAGGCTGGGATCGGGGGAGGGCACCCAATCCCAGTTTCGTCGTTAATCGTGCGTCGTGATGCCGACCGCGCCGTTCGCGAAGCGGACCGTCGTGTGCGCATCTTTGATGAAGCCTGAAATGTGGCCACTGGAGCCGACGAGGTGCAAGGTCGTCCCTCCATTCAGCCGCTTTTCGGCGTCTTCTGCCACGATCCGCGCCTCCTCCTCCTCGAGAGCCATGACCGCGCGGCTACGGAATCCGGGAAGGTCACCCAGCTGAGAAAGGCGTGCGGCCGTCGCGAAAGGTCGACGCTGCCTGGAAACGCACCGGCTCATTTTCGATGCTTCAAACCCGACGAATGCAAGACTGCCTCGTCAACGCAGGCTGCCTCATCCGAAAACGATCATGCTCTAGTTCAAGGCGACTCGCGCGATCAATTTTGCCGGTCCCGCTAAAATCTCGCGCGTTTTTGTAAGCTGTTCTTGATTTGTTTCCTATATGAGTATATATTGTGCTCTCCTGGTTGAGCAGAGGTTGGCCATGTTCCTTGGGTTGCTCCGGCGCCGCGCCGAATGGAAAACGGCAATCGCGGCCGATGCCCGCCGCCTCATTGAAAGCTTTCACGAGCACGCCTATTTCGAGGCGCGCGAACGGGTCCGGGGCCGCTGCATCGATGGCGGGCATCCGGCGCGCCATTGGATTGCGGTCAAGCTCGAGATCGCTAGGCGGCAAGGGATTGCGATCGGCCTCGCCGGCGCCGATATGTGCGGATAAATTTTCGTGCGAGGCGGCGCTGCGTCAAGATTTGCCAGCGCAGGCGGCGGCTGAAACGTCTCCCGATCGCAGGACTCCATGTGAACGGAAATCGTTACAGGTTCCCTATCCGCGGGCGCGTCGTGCCCTTGCACAGCGGCAAAGCTAAACTTCTCGAACTTTTTTATCCCTCGCCCTGGCTATTCGAAGTTGAATCTGGGCGAACTCCGCCGTGGCCGGCAGGCGACCAAACTTCCTGGATGGAAGCATTGCCGCGGAGGCGCCGAGCCAGGGCGTCCAAGCCGTCTGAGCCAAGCGCATCCAGAATAGAAGCGGATTTGTGGCCTCCAGGAGACGGCCGATGGCCGCGAAGGAAGGCGCCGCTTGCAGGCTGATTGTAATGCGTTCGGCGTCCCCGGTGGGTGAACGGCTAAGCATAATCTCGATGTCGAGAATTGGCAGCCGCGCGGTTGCCTTAGTTTCGTCGAAAAAGCCCTTGTGGCATTTCCCTTTCCTTTCAAGTGTAGTAATTTGTATTTGATCTTACAGGCGGCATCCTTTTGGAGGTGGCCGGTTCGCGGCCGATGGGGGCAGGCAGCGATCATTTTCTCCCTCGCAACCGGGATGGCGTCAAGGAATGTTTGCAGCGGCGTCTTGCTGAAGCACCAGCGGCCTTGATGCGGTGACTCCTGGTTGTCGCCTTTGACCCAGGGACCGAGGTCGTCCTGCAAATCTCCGATCGATGCATGGAGCCTCTTTCGCAAGGCGATGCGATAGAACTCGTCCAACATTGTCTTGTGGAAGCGCCCAGCGATGCCATTCGTTTGTGGGCGCCTCGTCTTGGTTCTGGAATGATCGATATCTGCCACCGCGAGATAGAGTTCGTATTCGTGATGCTCGGGATTGCCGCAAGATTGGGTGCCGCGAACGGTCGGGACACGGGCGAGCTTCGCTTGCTTTTCGTCGAAGAAGGCCACGGCCCGATCGTTCAAGACCGGCCGTGGTGACCGGCGTCTTGCGATCATAGAGTTTGGCGAATGCCGCCTTCGAATAGGTGTCGATGAAGGTCTGTTGATAGCTGCGGCCCGGCCCCTTTCATGTTGCTTTATCCAGCCGCGCCTGGCGCTTGCCCGCCCGGAAAGCGTGCAAGCGTTGCGATGACTTCGGCGTCCCGGACCTGCCGGAAATCGTCATAGAAGAAACCGACCGCTTCCAGCCAGGCGGGAGATTCAAGACAAACTATGCTGTCGGCTTCGTCCCGCAGCTCATCGAGGGTGTCCTTGGTTGCCACCGGCACGGCGAGCACCAGCTCCTTTGGCGCCCGCGCGCGCGCCGCGCGAAGAGC
>JBAUNU010000018.1:0-7159 GCA_049579405.1 Methylocella sp. | reverse complement strand
GTTCAGCAGTGCCTCGGCGTCGAACGGCTTCTGCACGAAATGGAAAGCGCCGGCCTTCATCGCCGAAACGGCCGTCGGCACATCGCCGTATCCGGTAATCATGATGACCGCCGTGTTGCTTGCCGTGTCGGCAATACGCTTGAGCAGCTCCATGCCGCTCAGGCCGGGGAGTTGGTTGTCGAGGATGACGCAGGCAGGCTCGCTGAACGGGACGGATGCGAGATATTCCTCGGCGGAGGCGTAGGCCCGCGACTTGATCCCGGCGGTCGACAGAAGCACGGCCAGCGAATCTCGAACCGCTGCTTCATCATCGACGATATGCACGCAGCGCTCATGAGGAATAATTATCAGGTCCATTGATTTGCAGCTCAACCAAGAATCGGGTCCCCTTTGGGATAATCGGCTCCCACCAGAGGCAGCCGGCGTGCTTTTGTATGATCTGCAGGCTCAGCGGCAAACCGAGCCCCATTCCTCGCGGCTTCGTAGTTTGGTAGGGCTCGAACAAGCTGTCTACCATCTCCGGCGCGATGCCGGGACCGTTGTCTTCGATCTGGGCGACGACACGGTCGCCGCGCCGGGCGACGCGCATGACCACGAGTCCGCGCCCGTCCGTTCGCTCCGAGGCCGCGTCAATCGCGTTGGCGAAGAGATTGTTCAGAACCTGCTCGATCTGGATCCTGTCAGCCCTCACGAGAGGAATAGGGCAAATGTTCTCAATCTCGACATGAACGCCGCGTGCGGTTGCCTCCTCTCTGCAAAGCGCCCCGATCTTCAGGGCAAGATTCGACAAATCCAGCGGCTTCAGGTCCAATTTGCCGATCGAGACGAAATCCCGGACGCGCTCCAGCACTTCTCGTGTTCGCCGCGTCTCCATCTCCGCTTTGCTCAGCGCATCCATCACCGGCGCGCTGGCGGAACCGAACTGCAACAACCGCCGCGCGGCATGCAGGTAGCTCGCCACCGTCGACAAAGGCTGGCTGATTTCGTGAGCGAGCGCCATGCCCATCGCGCCCGCAATGGCGTAGGCCGACACGTGCGCCAATTCTGTCTGCTGCTCCCGCAGTAGCTGGGCCGCTTGCTCGCGTTCCGTGATGACGGCGCCGAGCAGCAGCCCCGTGATCGACAGGACCAGCATGAGCATTTGGAAAACAGTGAAATCCTTGGCTTCACATCCAAGGAATGTGGTCGTTGCGACAAGCCCCAGTTGGATAGCTAGCAGCGCGACCGCGACGCCGGCGTAGCCCTCCCGCATTCCAACCCAGACGATCGGCAGAAACAACGGATAGAACATATGGTATTCGTTGGCGTTGCCGACGCCAAAGAGTACCGCGAACCCGAGGCACGTTCCCAGAATGAAGACGGACCAGCTAACCAACGCATCGCCCGACCAGCGCCCGCGCGCCTTCGACAAAAAGGCGAACACCGATGTCGCCGCCGGAATGATCGTGATTATCCCGACTGTATCGCCGATCCAGAAGTAGCGCATCGCCGCGCAGAACTGATCCGCCGGAAGCGCACCGCCCAGATACAGCCCCCCGCAATATGAGAGCGACGTCAGCGTCGTGCCCGCCGGCACGAAGGTCAGGAGCACCACGACATCCGCGAGCCGGACCCGTCTTGGGTTGAACTTCAGCTTATCCCGCAGAACGGCAGCAAGACCCGCATAGCCAGCGGTCGACACGAGTTCGACCGCGACCGTCAAGTAGCGACTGTGATGAACGCCAGCGATGAATTCGTCCGCCAGGACTGCGGCCAGGAAAACGAACGGGGCGAACACGGTCCCTTCGGTGAGCAGCAGCAGACTCAAGCCGTTGTCGGGACTCCACAGCGTGATCGCAAGCCCATCGAATTGATGCCACGCCGTCAGCTTGTTGCAAGCGAGATAGAGCGGCAGGAAACCGATCCCGGTCAGCCAGAACTTCGGACTGGTGAGACGCGATCTGCCGGAGAACCAGGCAGATCGCAGCGTAAGCTCTCGTTGGTCCGGCGCCGGTTGGCCATGAATATTCACGACATCCATTTTCTTCCCTCGTTCTATTATCATAGGCATGTGCACTCGAGCGCGGCAGCGGGTATTTCTACGCATTGCCATCCTTTAGCGGTCCCTCTAGCGTATGCGGACGCTGGCGTACGGAGTACTGGAATACTAATGTCGAGGAGCACTAATCATGTCGAGACACGAAATATCCGAGCCTCAACGCCGCGATTGGCGAATGCTCACCTATGGCGCGGCGCTGCTGGCGCCGGCCGCAGTGTTGTTGGTTGCTTGGCCAAGGCCGGCGGCAAACCTTTTTTCAACCGGCTTCGCGGAGCGGATGTTCATGCCCCACGGGATGTGCTACTTGTGGGTGCCGCAGTTATATTTTCTGCATGTAAGTTCCGACCTCCTGATCGGGCTCTCCTACATTGCGATCTCGTCGACGCTTATTTATCTCATCTATCGCGCGCGCCATGACATGCCTTTTTCATGGATCTTTGTGGCCTTCGGCGTATTCATCTTCTCCTGCAGCATTACCCACTTCATGGAAGTGTGGACGATCTGGAACGCGACCTACTGGCTCTCAGGGTATGTCAAGCTTCTGACCGCGGCGTCTTCGGTGGCGACCGCCGTGGTGCTTCCTTTCCTCGTTCCCAAAGTTTTGATGCTGATTAAAGCCGTGAAACTCTCGGAGGAGCGAAGGGTGTTGCCGGCGGAGTAAAAGCAGGCCAGTGGGGCGGACCCTCCATGGTGGCGATCTTGGCTAGAGCAACGCCAGCGCGCGCGCCATGCGGTCAGCCTGGCTGACAATCGGTCCGATGCGGAGCAGCAACAATGCTGCAACGATGATGATATCGACGGCCGAGCGGGCGGTCCTCCCTAGCCTCGTCCCAGCTGTTTAATAACCAAGCAATTTTCATTGCGTTGGCCGCCGGTCCACCGGGTTCTCCCGAGAAGTTGATGGTGGAGCGGCGGCCGTTTGTGTCAATTTTTGTCAAAAAGCTCATTAGGGCATGAGCCTGAAAAGACAGGTTTTTATAGTCTATGATGCTGCACCTGATTGATCCCGCGCAGTTTATTGTGGATTTGATGACTCCGTCCGGCCGGGAAGTGCGCCAGCCTAGCCGCCGGCGAGCCAGCGGGATAGAAAAGCCGGACCATCGCGCCAAGGCGCCATCGTGCCGGAACCAGCCTCCGATATGGCAATGGCGGGGGCGCGTGCACCTGGTTCGGCCATGCGCGCGCTGGTCAGGAGCGTCCAGCGGCACAATGTTGCGAAAGTCACTTCCGGATGGAACTGCAAGCCATCGGCATTGTCGCCATAGCGGAAGTCCTGCGCCTCGATGAACCATAATTCGCCCCGTTTGGGAATCCCCTCCCGATTCCGTTTCTTCGGGACCCGCTTCTAAACCAAAACAAATGCGATTCCCGCAGCTAGCCCCCCATATCGGTTGACCAGCCCCTTGAATCAAAACATGGTCAATTAGGCCTTAACCCTAGCGCTTCTCGAGCTCAGTTTCAGGCTAAAGTCGCGCTTATCGCGGTGAAACCGCGTTGAAGAAAATTTACGTAGCAAAGCTTGGTTTTCGTAAGCAAGAGACCAATTTTGTGAACCTTTATGGCAACGATTACCTCTCCATGAACTTTATCTATGCGGCATTGCGCGGGGCCGGCCCCGAGGAGCTAACCGAGGCTGCGCTGCAACGCTTTTTGTTAACCGTCGCAAGCATCGGAGGGCGGAAGAATCAACTTCGGTCGACTGAAGCATTCGCACAATCCAATAGCTTGCCCGCAGCCGAGGCTGCTTCCCGCGGTCTCGTTCCATTGATCGGCGGACAGGGGGCTTTGCGTGAAATCGCGGGCGGCTCCGCTCTTCTTGTCGACCCCTTGAACACGGACGCAATCGCGGACGCAATGCGGCGCGCCGCGCACATCGGACAAGCGGATCGGCAGGCGCGCCTCGTTCGACAGACCCTCGCGCGCTTTTCGCGGAATTTGGCGGAGGCGGCGGCCTGGCGCTCCGCATTAAACCATGCGCTCGCGCAGCGATTGTCCGGGCCGCCGCCGCGGACGGGCGGCCAGCGATGACCGGAGCCGCAGGGGGAGCGCTCGTCCTTTTTTCTGGCGGCCAGGATTCGACGACTTGTCTTGCCTTGGCGCTCGATCGATATGCTCTGGTCGAGACGATTGGCTTCGATTATGGCCAACGGCATCGCGTCGAGCTCGACCAGCGCGCCCCGATCCGCGAATCGCTTCGGCAAAAGTTCCCAGCGTGGCGCGAGCGCCTCGGCGAGGACCACCTGATCCGCATCGAGGCTTTGGCGCAAATCTCGACCACGGCGATGACCCACGATGTCGAGATCGCCACCGATGCGCGCGGCCTGCCCAATACCTTCGTGCCCGGCCGCAACCTTGTGTTCCTGAGCCTGGCGGCGGCGCTCGCCTACCGGCGCGGCTTCAAGCATATCGTCGGAGGCATGTGCGAAACGGATTTTTCGGGCTATCCGGATTGCCGCGACGATACCGTGAAAGCCATGCAACTCGCCGTGAATCTCGGCATGGATGCTCGTTTTGTTCTTGACACTCCCTTGATGTGGCTCGACAAGGCCGCGACCTGGCGCCTCGCCGAAACGCTCGGCGGAACCGCGCTCGTCGATCTCATCGTGGAGTCGACGCAAAGCTGCTACCTCGGCGAGCGCGCGATCAGGCACGATTGGGGCTACGGCTGCGGTTCGTGTCCCGCCTGCCGGCTGCGCGCCGAAGGCTGGCGGAAATACATTGTCTCGTCAAAGAGACACGTCCCGGCTTGACGCGGGGCCGCGAGGTCGGCCGCGCTCCTATGCGCGCGGGTGGTTGCCCGCAAAAATCACGTAATCGTCGCGGGCTGTCCCGAGCCGAAGGCCGGGTCTGGGCGGCCACGGAATCGCGGCGGGAATTGAACCGTCGTGCTGCCGCCTCCCGCGATGCTAGGCGATGCGGTTCCCGGTGGTAATAAACGGATAGGCACCTCGACAAATGAGCAAGCAAGATCCGATGAACTCCGGAACGGCATGGGCATGATTTGGCCGCCGCAGCAGGAGGCTGCGCTAAGAGCCGTCGCCCACTGGTTGACACGCGGCGAGCCGCAATTGTTCCGGCTCTTCGGCTATGCGGGCACCGGCAAGACCACGCTCGCCAAGAAGATCGCCGAGGATAGCGATGGCGGCGTCGCCTTCGCGGCTTTCACCGGCAAGGCCGCGCTCGTTTTGCGTTCCAAGGGCTGCAAGGAAGCGCGCACCATCCACAGCTTGATCTACCGGCTGCGGGGAACCGATACCCAAGAGCCTTCCTTCGTTCTCAACGAAGACAGCACCGTTACGAAATCGAGCCTCGTCATCATCGACGAATGTTCGATGGTCGATGCGGAACTCGGCCGCGATCTGTTGTCCTTCGGCAAGCCGGTGCTGGTCCTTGGCGATCCGGCGCAATTGCCGCCGGTCAAGGGCGGGGGGTTCTTTACCGAAGGCCCGCCCGACGTGATGCTGACCGAGGTGCATCGCCAAGCGGTGGACAATCCGATCATCAAAATGTCGATGTTTGTGCGCGAAGGAGGAAGGCTTTCCCGCGGCGCTTATGGCGAGAGCCTCGTCGTCGATCGGCGCGACATCGATTCCGGCACGGTGACCGCGGCCGACCAGCTGCTCGTTGGCCTCAACCGCACCCGCCACTCGTACAACAAAAGGATGCGCGAACTCTTCGGGCACGCCGATGTTTTTCCGCAAGCGGGCGACAAGCTGGTCTGTCTCAAAAACGACAAGACCAAGGGTCTCTTGAACGGCGGGATCTGGCTCGTCAAGACCACCGCGCCAACACGCAAGAAGAAGCTCGCGCTGACCGTTGTGCCGGAGGACGATCCGGCCCGCAAGCCGCTGCGCATCGGCGTGCCGCCGGAATTCTTTCAAGGACTGGAAGAAAGCCTGAGCCCAGAAATCCGGCGGGCGTCGGATGAGTTCGATTATGGCTATGCGCTCACCGTGCATAAGGCGCAGGGGTCGCAATGGAACCATGTGGTTTTGTTCGACGAAAGCTTCGCGTTTCGCGAACACCGCAACCGCTGGCTCTATACCGGGATTACCCGCGCCGCAGAGCGGCTGACGATTGTCGTATGAATACTTTACATACCCGCGCGGCGCGGGTGCTTGGTTGGGGCATTCCAGTTCGCGCGCGAATCGGCCATCGTTGGGCTCCTCGCCATGGCGGCGGATCGCTGCATCGCCTCGCTCGAAGATCTCATGCACGCCGGCGAACGCCCGAAGTAAGTCAAATCCGCTTGTCCGGCCATCGGCAGAGATCGGAGATCAGGCAGCGTTCGCATTCCGGGCGGCGGGCCTTGCAGATATACCTTCCATGCAGGATCAGCCAATGATGCGCGTGAGACTTGAACGCAGCAGGGATGATTTTCTCAAGTCCGCGTTCGACCTCAAGCGGCGTCTTGCCCGCCGCCAGGGGAATGCGATTGGAAACCCGGAAAATATGCCTGTCGACGGCGATCACCGGCGCGCCGAAAGCAGTGTTCATGACGACGTTGGCGCTCTTGCGGCCAACTCCGGGGAGCGTTTCGAGCGCCGCGCGGCTGTGCGGCACCTCGCCAGCGAAATCCTTGACGAGCCGCCGCGACAAGGCGATCACGTTTTTTGCCTTGGCGCGGTAAAGGCCGATCGTCTTGATCATGTTCTGGAGCTTATCCTCGCCGAGCGCCGCCATTTTGGCTGGGCTGTCCGCCACACCAAACAGCGCGCGCGTAGCCTTGTTAACGCCGAGGTCGGTCGCTTGCGCCGAAAGCACGACCGCGACAAGCAGGGTGAAAGGGTTCAGATAGTCGAGTTCGCCTTTTGGGTGCGGAGTGGCGGCTTCGAAACGGCGGAAAATCTCGGCCACCCTTGCCGGGTCCGGCGGCTTTTGCCGCGCGCCCCGCGGTCTCGTGGCGCGCCCGGGAGTTTTTTTGGGTGGCGTATTCAGCCTCGTCCCGGGCGCGGAGGTGGCGCTGTCCAAAATTTTGGCTGCCGGATTTTTGGTTGCCGTAATTCTCGTGCGCATCCGCGGTTATAAAATCCACCTCCCCCTAAGAGCAAGACTAGTACTACAGTTGTAATTTTTTTGAGGAGCGCTTCTACTTATCCGTGATTCGATGGAGGGGTAGAT
>JBAUNU010000017.1:0-7818 GCA_049579405.1 Methylocella sp. | reverse complement strand
GCCTTGATGCGTCACATAGGGAACCGTGAAGCCGAAATGGAACCGGCAGCAATCGCGCATCGCGGCATCGCCGCCGGATATGTCGGCATGGACGCTATAGTTCGACTGGACAAAGGTAAAAGTCGAGGTGATGATCCGCCAAATGCCCTCGACGGTGTCGAGCGGCAGCAGGCCCTGGTGGCGGGACACGAGGCCGCGCATCATCTCGGCCTCGCGGCCGGGCCGGAACGCCGGGCCGCCCCCTTGCCGCGCCTTCGCTTCGATCAGCCGGTGAATTATCTCGCCGCGCTCCATCAGCAGCTGGTGCAGCGCCGCGTCGATGCGATCGATCTCGATTCTGAGATCGGCGAGGGTCTCGAGACGGGGCGGCGTGGTCATGATCGCAGGGCTCGCGGGTTTGCCCGCCTGTCTTAGAGCATTTTGGTGCGACGTGGGAACTGGTTCGCGGCAACAAAATACGAGTTTTCGCGCGAGTTCGGGGCCACCGCCGCCATCACTCCCTCAGAAGTTCGTTGATGGAGGTTTTCGAGCGGGTCCGCACATCCACGGTTTTCACGATCACGGCGCAATAAAGCGAGGGGCCAGGCGTGCCGTCCGGCAGGGGTCTGCCCGGCAGATTGCCAGAAACCACGACCGAATAGGGCGGCACAAAGCCCAAGCGGACCTCGCCGGTGGTCCGGTCGACGATTTTTGTCGAGGCGGAAATGAATGTCCCCATCGCGATCACCGAACCGTGGCCGACAAGCACGCCTTCGACAATTTCCGAACGGGCGCCAATAAAACAATCGTCCTCGATGATGGTGGGATTTGCTTGCAAAGGTTCAAGGACTCCGCCGATGCCAGCCCCGCCCGAAAGATGCACATTTTTGCCGATTTGCGCGCAGGAGCCAACGGTCGCCCATGTGTCGACCATCGTGCCGCGATCGACATAGGCGCCGAGATTTACAAAGGACGGCATCAAGATCACGCCCGGCGCGATGTAGGCGGAGCGCCGCACTACGCAAATGGGCACCGAGCGAAACCCCGCCTCCGCATGTTCGTCCGCTCCCCAGCCCGCGAATTTGGACGGCACCTTGTCCCACCAGGTCGAACCGCCGGGTCCGCCCGAGATCGCCACCATGTCGTTCAAGCGGAATGACAGGAGCACGGCTTTCTTTAGCCATTGGTTGACCTTCCAGGAGCCGGGCCCCGCCGCACCTTCGATCTTTTCCGCGACCCGGAGTTTTCCGCAATCGAGCAGGGCTAAGACCGTTTCGACAGCATCGCGGACCTCGCCTTGCGTCCTTGCATCAATGCTGGCGCGGTCTTCGTATGCCGCGTCGATAATCGTTTCGAGGTCCTGCATAAGGGTCTCCGGCAGCGGGAAATCCGCAAGGCGCGCGGGAGATATACCCCCGCGAATGTCAATGGCTCCTAGACGTCCGCCGCGTCCGGGGCATCCGGGGCGAAGTCCGTCAAGAACCGCGCGAGATCGCTCGTCACGAAATCGATATAGGGCGGCGCAGCATCGCGGAAAATCTCGAAGGCGTCGCGGTGGTCCATTTGGCCTGGTTTGGGAACGACAAGCACGGTCGTCATTCCTCTTTCATGGGGAATGATGAGATTTATCGCAAGATCCTCAAACATAGCGGCACGCGCCGGATCGACGGCGTGCCTTTCGAAAAAGCGTTCGTAGTTCGCCGCCGCTGGCTTCGGCACGAAATCGGCGTCGGCAATGTCGAATATATCCTCGAACATCGCCTCCAGCCCAAGCGCCCCGGCGGTCCGCAAGGCATGCTCGCGCGACCCGTTCGTCAAAATGAGCTTGCGTCCGGGCAAGGCCGTGATCGCGCTTGCGAGGGCAAGATCGGGGAGAAGCGAGGAGCGGTCAATGTCATGTGTGAAATCAAGAAATTCCTCCGGGCCAATGCCATGTTCCTCCATCAGGCCGCGCAGCGTCGTGCCGTAGCGCCGATAATAGTATTTTTGCAACGCGCGGGACGACATACCATCAAGCCCAAAGAGATAGCTGAGGTACAGCGTGATCCGCTGATCGATCTTCGGCCAGAGATCGCAATCCGCGGGATAGAGGGTGTTATCGAGATCGAAGACCCAAGTATTAATATGCGACAGAGCATCGGCGGGCGATAGGTTGTCGGCGAGCGGCAAGGCTTCGCCGTTCGAACCCGTTTGCTTCAGGGCGGTCGGCGCGGCCTCGCCGGTACGCGCGCACGGCCTAGCTTTCAAGAAGAGTTTCGTGTCTTTCACCGTGTAATCAGAGTGCCGGCGCCGTGATCAGTCAAAAGCTCGATGAGCACGGCATGCGGCATCTTGCCGTCAAGAATCACGGCGCCGTCGACGCCGTGTTCCAGCGCATCGATGCAGGTTTCTACCTTCGGAATCATGCCGCCGGTGATCGTGCCATCCGCAATGAGGGCATGAATTTCATCGACGCGCAACTGTTTGATCAAATTCTTGTCGCGGTCGAGAACACCCTGCACGTCGGTGAGCAGCACCAGCCGCTTCGCCTTCAGCGCGCCGGCGATCGCGCCCGCGAATGTGTCGGCGTTGACATTATAGGTCTCGCCATCCTCGCCTTGCGCGACCGGTGCGAGGACGGGGATGAGTTCGCGCCCGAGCACTTGGTCGAGCACGGTTTTATCCACCTTGGCCGGTTCGCCGACAAAGCCGAGATCGACATCGTTGCTCGCCTGCGGCAGCTTGCTGGCAATCACCATGTTGCCATCCTTGCCGCAAAGGCCGATCGCGCGGCCGCCCTCGGCATTGATAAAGCCAACGATCTGCTTGTTGATCGAACCGGCCAGCACCATCTCGACAATTTCCATGGTGGCCCGGTCGGTGATCCGCAGGCCGTCCGCGAACGCCGATTTAATGCCGAGCTTGCCGAGCATCGCGCCGATCTGCGGGCCGCCGCCATGGACGACCACGGGATTGACTCCCGATTGCTCGAGCAAAACCATGTCGCGCGCGAAATCCCGCGCGACCTTGTCGTCCCCCATGGCATGGCCGCCATATTTGACGACGACGATCGCATCGTCATAGCGCAACATATGTGGCAAGGCCTGCATCAGGATCGCGGCCTGTTGTTGCGCTTGTGCTTGCGCTTGTTCCTGCGGCCTAGGATGAGGTTCGTTCATCGGCTCTTATCCCCGGGTCATCCAGTGCGGGTTCTAGCCGCTCATTGCGACAAGCTCAACGCAAGCAAGGCATGCCGGGTCGCCCATGCACAAAAAGGCTGGGCGCAGGGAAAATCCGATAAGGCAGGCCGCCTTATCCCATCATGCAACGCCTGGCCGCTCCTTCGTATGAAACCCATGCGTAAAATGAATTTAAAGGGCGAATTTCATCCGCATCCCAGGGATTGACAAGCGGCAACCCGAAAGGCGCGAAGTCCTTGACGTTGCGCGTCACGAGCGTTTAGTTGTGCGCGCGTGGCGACTAGCCAAAAGACAGAAAAGCCGTACGCCATGCCGATACACAAGTGTATAGCCAATGCCGCAGGTGGCACGAGCCAGCGGTTAAAGCCGGGTTTCGCAATTGTATGTTCGCGATCGAGAAGTCGCGCCCAGGTCGCGGGCGCAGCGCCCGTTTGTTTGCCAGTTGCCATGGTCGTTCCTCTCCCTTTTCGCACTTGATCGCGACTTCACCACGCTCGAAAGTTGCCGCACGCCATCAACTCATCGACGGTTGCCAGCGCCTCCTTCTGAAGGATTGCGACCTCGCCGTTGGGCCGCCTTAGTCGTTGCGCGCCACGAGCTAACCACTACCCAGGAACGCAGGTGCCATCTCCTCCTCGACAATGTCGCGAGCTGCTTCTGGCGTTATAGGGTTGCCGACCAAGTCCAGACGAGTTGCCGCATCGAGTAGGAGGGCTCGTACGTCGTCCGGCGAGAGAATGCGCTTTACAACAAGCTTTCGTACCAATGCTTGTAGGATGAGAGTATCGATTTCGCCGTGCGCTAGCGGCGCTAATTTCTCGATCATTTTGCTCTCCTGAGTCAGTTGATCCCTAGTCGCTACGAGGTCGCTTTGGAGAGGCCATATGTTCGGCGGCCAAAGGCTCCTTAGACCGAAGTTCCCAATCGTGGTGCAACTGCGCGAGCGCGTAGCGCAGGCCATGCAGCTGATCCATGAGGCGAAGGATGACGTCGACGCCCTCATCGTTGACTCCGAAATCAGTTTTTAGGTCCTGGATGAGCCGCGCACGCGCAACGTCCATGTCGGAGAACCTCATTCCGACAGACGTCTGCTCTGGAATGAGCCACCGCTGCTCGAGCCAGAATTCCAGCGTCTGTACCTGGAGGCCCGAACAAGTCAGGAACTCCTGCCTGTTCATGATCATGTCTTGTCCTCGCGTGGATTGAATTCTTTACCCTTGCTCCAGCTCGAAACGAACGCTTCGAGCTGGGGATCCGGAGGCTTAGGCAGAACCACCTTCAACTTAACGAACTGATCGCCCTGACCTCCACCGCGCCGCGGCGCACCCTTTCCTTTCAGGCGCATGGTCGTTCCGGTGTTCGACCCTTTCGGTACCCACATGGTCACATGCCCGGTCGGCGTCGGAACCAGGATTCGTCCTCCGAGCACGGCTTCGGAAAGGGAGATCGGTAACTCTAGAGAGATGTCGTCGCCCTCGCGGGTGAAGCGGCGGTCGGGCAGGACCTCCACCTCGATCAGAGCATCGCCGGGGCCGCCCGTCCCGGTGCCAGGTGCCCCCTTGCCCTTCAACCGGAGAGTTTGACCGTCGACCAAGCCGGGCGGAATTTTCACATCAAGGGTCCCGCCCTCCGGAAGGGTCAGACGCTTATTCGCGCCCGTGATTGACTCCACAAAATCGATCGGCAGGCGATAGCGCATATCCTGTCCGCGCCGATTTGCACGCGCCGTTTGGCTGCGCCTCAGGAGCTCGGCGAACGCATCGTCTGCATTGATGAAATCGGCGAAGCCGGAGGCATCCGCATAGGGGTGCTCCTGATCCGACGAAGCGAAATCCCGATAGAAATGATGCTGCGGCCGCTCTGCACCCGTCGCGTCAATCTCGCCGTTGTCGAAACGCTTTCGCTTCTCAGCATCGCTGAGCAAGTCATAGGCGCCCGCGACCTCTTTGAACTTTTCCTCGGCCGATTTGTCGCCAGGATTAAGATCCGGATGCAGTTTCTTCGCAAGCTTGCGATACGCAGTTTGGATCTCGGCGGAGGAAGCCGTCGGGGCAACACCGAGAACCTCGTAAGGATTCCTCACGACCTACTCCGCAAGAACCTTAGTTCGGCTAAAATTACGAGATCAGGAATGCATTGGACCCATTCATCAATCGACGCGTTCGCTTCTGGTTACGATAATGTAACCTGCACGGATCTCACGGTCGTCGAGGCAGGTTCGTTCCGTTGAGGACGATCCTACCGAATCCTCCACAGGCAGTGACTGTCTGCAGACACTGATTGTTTCTGCGCAGGAGCCTCGGGCGGCGCGGCTTCAGGCCGCTATGCAGCCTGCAGTGGGTAGACTCTGATTCCGTCAGAGAGAGGCGAGACGCGCGGCTTCGTCCTTCGAGCGGTCGAGATCGAGGTCGGCGCCTCTAAGGGGCGAGGCCAGAAGGAATTCGGCCAGGGAGCCGGAACGGGCGGTCTTCCTTTCCCACTCCTCGATGGAGACCAGGACGGCTGTCGTCCGACCGTTCTTGGTGAGGCCGTCGCGGCGCGCCTTCTCGACGACCTCGGAAAGCTGCGCCTTGACGTCCGCGACGGTCCAGCTGGGGATAGGATGAGGCATGCGGAATTTCAATCATACTCATCATGGTCACTATGACTATATTTCTTTCGCCGTCCGCGTTCAAGAGGGCCGCCTCTCCAATTTTAACGGACGTTAAAAAACGGTCATGCTAACGCGCGCCTAGCGAAACACGATCCTTCCTCGACCGTTGCGTCGATAACTTTCGCGCCCTTGACATAATCGATCACGTCGAGGGCAACGAGCCTTGTGCCGGAATCCGCGCTCACATGCGTCTTGCCCGCGAGCATCCCATAGACTAGGGCCCGCGTGGGGCAATCGTTTGAGCCGAGCCCCGTGCTTGTCCGGTCATGCTTCTGTCGTCCAATGCGAGCCAATGCAAGAATGACATTTGAACTCAAAATGCTCGCCCTCAGCATCGTCCTCGGGCTGGTACAAATTGTACTGGCCTCGCAAGCCGCAAGTTTGCAACGCAGCTATGTCTGGACGGCGAGTTCCCGGGACGAGGCCGTGCCTATGTTGACCGGCGTCGCGGGCCGACTGGAGCGGGCTCTGCACAATTTCCTCGAGACGTTTCCTCTGTTCGCCGCAGCCGTCCTCACGGCGCATGTTGCCGGCACACACAGTTGGATGTCCGAGTGGGGTGTTCAGCTCTATTTTTGGGCTCGCGTCGCCTACGTCGTCTTCTACGCAGCAGGGGTTTTTCTGGTGCGCTCCCTTGTATGGAACGTGGCGGCGCTCGGGATCGTGTTGGTCCTCCTATCGCTGGTCTGAGCCATGACTCGACCATCGGCACAGAGGCTTTCTCAGATTTCCATTGGCGTTCTCTTGGTCGTGATCGTTCGTTCGCTCGGTGGGCGCGCCTATCGAAACACGATCCTTCCCTCCACCTTCGCGTCGATAACTTTCGCGCCCTCGACATAGTCGATCACATCGAGGGCAACGAGCCTGGTGCCGGAATCGGCGGTCACATGGGTCTTGCCCGCGAGCATCCCATAGCCGTCGCCGCCTCGCGCCATGAAATCGTTGGTCGCAAGGATGTAATCGCGGCCGGGGTCGAGCTGCTCGCCGTTGACCGCCACGGTCTTCACCCGCGCGCCTGGTGCCGCCGCCGGATCGACGGCGATGGAGAGCCCGGAAACTTGCGGAAACCGCCCCGACAAGCGCCCGACCTGCGAAAACCCGTTTTCGAGCGCGGCCAGAATCGCCTTGCCCGGAACAATTGTCAGCATGGTCTTGTTGCCGAAAGGGAGTTCGTCGAGAATGTCGCGCTTCAAGAGTTTGGTGCCCGCCGGATAGAACTTGTCGCCTCTGATCGCGCCGCCATTGATGATTGCGATGTCTGCCTGCGCGGTCCTGCGGAGCGCATCGGCGATGAGATTGCCGATCGCGGATTCCCCAGCGCGCACGGCCTCGGTGCGGCTGTCGAGCGGCGCGGCAAGCGTCGCGATCTCGGCATCGAACCGCTTTTCCAACCCGGCCTGGTAATCGCGAACCTTGGCAAGCAGCGAAGGATCGGGATCGATCTTCGCCGTATCGACGATGCGGAAATTTGGCCACCATGGAAGCGAGCGGCTTGCTTCGTCGCGCGTCCTCGCGACATCGATATCGACAACCGTGACATAGTTTGCATCCTGCTCGGATTCGACGAGCGCGGTGCGGCCATCGAAATCGATATGCAGATCGTGATTATGCCCGGAGAGGATGAGATCGACGGCATGCGTATTCATCAAGGCGGCGCCCGTCGCCTTGTCGGCATGCACAATGGCGATGACGAGATCGGCGCCCGCCGCGCGCGCGCTTTTGGCGCCCGCGAGCACCGCTGCGACCGTTGGTCCAAATACGAGGTCGCCGGGGCGCGAGGCGCTCCCTGTGTCTTCATAGGCGGCGCCGACGAGCGCGAGTTTGAGGCCGTCCGCCTCGATCAGCAATCGTTCCTGATGACGCGGCGGCGTCACGCCATCGCTGCCTTTTAGATTTGCCGCGAGGATCGGGAAACGGGCCTCTCTTATGCGCTCGAAATAAACATCCTTGCCAAAATCGAACTCATGATTGCCAGGAACGAAGACATCGAGCCCCACATCGTTGAAG
>JBAUNU010000016.1:0-2312 GCA_049579405.1 Methylocella sp. | reverse complement strand
CGCGCTTGTGCGCTGCGTTCGCGCTGCACGAAGGATGTTCGCGCTGTCTCGCGCCTCGAAAACGAGGACGCGCTCGATCGCATGGCGGAGCGACTGAAAGCGAGACCTGAGATTCTCGACCGGCGGCGCGAGATCGTCGAGCATCCCTTTGGTACGATCAAGCAAGGGATGAACCAGGGGGCCTTCCTCATGCGCGGACTCGAAAAGGTGCGCGCCGAGTTCAGTCTGACGGCGCTCGCCTACAATCTGCGCCGGGCGCTCAACATCCTCGGTATGGAAAGGCTGATGGCGGCTGTGGCGGCGTGAAAACGCCTCAAATCGCGAGGTCGGGCGGCAAGGGCTGCTTCAGGATGGTCCTGGAAGCGCAAGCGAGTTCAGAAGCAGCTTTTGGCGGGAAATGGCAAATACCGGCCAAAAACCCCACCAAGCCCTGGCGATCTTCAAGCCACTGGCGTTTCCACACAGTCTGCAAGATTTTCGCTCATTATCTGGAGGCGGCTTACGCCAGTTTTGCAGGTCACGGAGTAGCCCGGTGAACGCGCTGGCGACGGCAACCAATATTGCAGGGTCCGGCGGAAACGCCATCTTCAAATCAGAGCAAGCGCTCGAATTATTCGGCGGCCTCGGCGGTTGGCTTTTGGCCTTTGAACTGGGCCGTTTCGGTCGAGGCGCCCATCGCGGTCGTCGAAGCGGCGCCGCCGCTAACGGCGACAGCCACCGCGTCGAAATAGCCGGTGCCAACCTCGCGCTGATGCCGCGTCGCGCTATAGCCGTGCGCTTCCGACGCAAACTCCTCCTGCTGGAGCTCGGAATAGGCAGCCATGCCGCGATCCCGATAGCCGCGGGCGAGATCGAACATCGAGTGATTGAGCACGTGGAAGCCGGCCAAGGTCACGAATTGGAACTTATAGCCCATGGCGCCGAGCTCGCGCTGGAAGCGGGCGATTGTCGCCGCGTCGAGTTTTGCCGCCCAGTTGAACGAGGGCGAGCAATTATATGCCATCATCTTGCCGGGATATTTTTTCTGAACGCCTTCCGCAAATGCCCGCGCGTCGTTGAGGTCTGGCTTCGACGTTTCCCACCAGAGCAAGTCGGCGGATTCGGCAAACGCAAGACCTCGGGCGATGCAATGCCGCAGCCCGGTGCCCTCTTTTAGCCGGAAAAACCCTTCTGGCGTGCGGCTGTCCGGCTCGATGAACGGCCGGTCGCGCTCGTCGACGTCGCTGGTGATGAGGCGCGCCGATTCGGCATCCGTGCGGGCAACGACGAGCGTCGGAACCCCCATTACGTCCGCCGCCAGGCGGGCCGCGGCCAGGCTGCGCTCATGCTGTGAGGTCGGAATCAACACCTTGCCGCCGAGATGGCCGCATTTCTTTTCGGACGCGAGCTGATCCTCGAAATGAACGCCCGCCGCGCCGGCCTCGATATAGGCTTTCATGATCTCGAAGGCGTTCAGCGGCCCGCCGAATCCGGCCTCCGCATCGGCGACGATCGGCGCGAACCAGTCGCGCGAGACCTTTCCCTCGGCATGTTCGAGCTCGTCGGCGCGCTTAAAAGTGCGGTTGATCTTGCGGGCGAGCTCCGGACCGGAATTGGCCGGATAGAGCGACTGATCGGGATACATGGCGCCGGCGGCATTGGCGTCGGCCGCGACCTGCCAGCCGGAAAGGTAAATTGCTTCGAGCCCCCCGCGAACCATCTGCATCGCCTGATTGCCGGTGACGGCGCCCAGGGCATGCACATAGGGCCGCGCGTGCAGCAATTGCCAAAGCTTGTTGGCGCCGCGCTCGGCGAGCGTATAGGAAATCGGAAACGAGCCGCGAAGCCGTGCGACATCGTCGGCGCTATACGGCCGGCGGATTCCCGCGAAGCGCCCTTTCGGGGCCGCCGGAACGAGATCTTCAAAGGCGAGCGCCTTGCTCATCGACATTCTCCAATTGCACCAACGAGTTCACAGACATTGACAAACTGCGCCAATCGGGCCGGGACTTACCCGATGCACGAGGCTATCGGAAAAATTGCGCCCTGATGCAATCCCCCGTTTACGAATTGAAGTTGCTATGTAACATCCATACATTGTAATGTTGTCCAAATGTAAATAAAGTTACTCGTGACGTGATGGCCACGGCTCCTCGAAAAATCTTCGCCGGCCCCCGGCTCAAGCGGCTGCGCCGGGAGCGCCAGCTCACCCAGGCGGGCATGGCCGCCGAGCTCGATGTCTCGCCAAGCTATTTGAACCTGATGGAGCGCAATCAGCGCCCGATCACGGTCCAGGTCTTGATCCGTCTGACCGACGTCTATGGCATAGATCC
>JBAUNU010000015.1:0-4052 GCA_049579405.1 Methylocella sp. | reverse complement strand
CACCCCCATATCGAGAGGGCGATCCGTGGTCGATTGGGCTGACCAATGCGGAGTCCAACGTGGCGGGTCCCGAGCGGCCCGGAGAAAAGCCTATTTCGCTCGAGCACAGCGGCTTGGCGGCGCGGCTTTATTTGGCTGAAAAAAAGCTTGTCATCGACCGGTTTTCGCTCGGGGGTCCGCAGGGCGGCATCGCGATGGCCGGCGGGATCGATTGGATCAATGGACCCCATATAAGGCTCGGTGCGTCGATCTCTCCCGCGCCCGTCAATAGCGTCCTACGGCTGTGGCCCTCGTTCGTCGCGGCGCCGGTCCGGTCCTATCTGCTTTCCCGCACCAGCGAAGGAACGGTGGAGACGGGCACCCTGCAGATCGATTTCGATGGCGCCGATTTGCTGGCGATGCGGGCCGGACGCCCGCCTCCCGATGCGAAAGTCCTGCTCGATTTCATGGTTGCCAATGCGAGCCTCGCGTTTCTGCCGGGCGTGCCGCCTTTGCGCGGCATCGATGGTGCTGGCCATATCACTGGCCGGACCGCGACGTTCACGGTCGCGAATGGCGCCCTCGATGCCGGCAATGGCCGCGTGCTGACCCTGTCGGACGGCCGTTTCCATGTCGCCGACTTTAAGTTGAAACCCGCGCCGGCGGTGGTGGAGGCCAAGGTCACGGGCAGTATCGAGGCGATCGGGGAGCTTTTGTCGCATGACGCGTTAAAACCCTATGCCAGTCTGGCGCTCGATACTTCCACACTGAGGGGACAGGCCGGCGGTAACCTCGAAATCGACATGAAGCTCGGCCCCAACACCGGCCCGGCCGATACAACTCTCAAGATCAATGCGACAGTCACCAATTTCGCCGCCGAAAGACTGATCGGCAACGAGAAGCTTGACGCCGCGACGCTCACCGTCAATGTCGATCCGTCGGGCCTAAGAGCGAGCGGGCAAGGCACCATGTTCGGCGCTCCGGCCGCGATCGGCATCGAGAAATTGGCAGGCAAGCCCGCCGAGGCTTCGATTGGCTTGACCCTGGACGATGCCATCCGCGCGAGACAGGGTTTTGGCGCCAATTCCGGGGTGAGCGGACCGGTTGGCGCTACAATTACCGCGCCCATCGGCGCCGGGGAAAAATCCAAGGCGCGGATCGAGCTCGATTTGAGCCGTGCCGGGATCGAGATACCAGGTGTTTCGAAACCGGCGGGACGGCCGGGCAAGGTCGCCTTCGCGCTCGCCGTCAACGACGCTGGGACCTTGCTCGATCAGATCGTTGTCGACGCCGGGACCATTCAGGCGCGCGGCAATGTGCAGCTTGGCGCGGGCCTCTCTCTTGTCGCGGCGAAATTTCCACAGGTGAAGCTATCGGCCGGCGACGATATGAAGATCGACGCGATCAAAACCGGCGAGACAATGAAAGTGATCGTGCGAGGAACTGCGATTGATGTCAGGCCGTTCTTAAAGTCGGCGATTTTCAACCCTCCCGCAAGCAATGGTGGCGAGCCGAGCAACGGCGAGGAGCGCCATGACGCAGGTCCAATCAAGGAGATCGAATTCGACGTTAAATCCGGCATTTTGAGCGGATATAACAAACAGATCATTGCCGGGGCCGAATTGAGATTTGCGAAACGCGGCGACCAAATAAAGCAGTTCGCTTTTGCCGGAACCTTCGGCGGCCAGCCGATTTCGTGCAATCTGACTGGAACCGGCGCTTCTCCCCAGCTTAATCTCGTCAGCGAGGATGCTGGATCGCTTTTGTCGTTTCTCGACCTCTACAAGCACATGGAGCGCGGACGGCTCTCGGTCGGGATGCGTCTTGGAGCGGACTCCCTTGCCGGCGTCCTTCTCATCGACGATTTCGTTTTGCGCGACGAGCCCGCGTTGCGTCGGCTGGTGGTCGAGGGCGCGCCGCCGCTGGATACCCCGGGCCAGGTGCAAAAAATCGACGTCAACGCGATCGCTTTCAATAAATTGCAGGTGCGTTTCCAACGCGACGGCAGCCGTCTCGACCTCAGCGAAGGCACCATGCATGGCGAGGCCATCGGACTAACCGTCGAAGGCGCCCTCGATTTCGTGCATGACCGGGTCGACATGAAGGGGACTTTCGTTCCCGTTTATGCCATCAACAATTTGTTCGCGAGGCTGCCCGTCGTCGGGCTGATCCTCGGGGGCGGCTCGGACGAAGGGTTGATCGGGGTCAACTACCGGATTAGCGGCTTGGCCAGCGCGCCGGCCCTGAACATCAATCCTTTGTCGGCGATCACGCCAGGAATCTTCCGCCAGATTTTTGGCGTTCCAGATTTCGACCCCCTGCATCCGCAGCGATAGGATTTGTCAATCGATCTTCAGCAGGACATGGCGCTTGCGCCCAAGCGAAAGTTTGACCACGCCTCCGGTTAGATCACGCGGCCCAATCACCATGCGCTCATCGGTGATGATCTGATCGTTGATCTTGAGACCTCCACCTTTGATTTGGCGCCGCGCCTCGCCGGTCGAGCCGACGAGCCCCGACGTGACGAAAGCGGTGAGCACCCCAAGGCCCGCCTCGATCTCGTCGGCGGGGATTTTGACGCTCGGCAGGCTTTCCGCAAGCGCGCCTTCCTCGAAGGTTTCCCGCGCCGCGCCGGCCGCCCGCAACGCCGCCTCGCGGCCATGCACCATGGCGGTTGCTTCGGTGGCGAGAATCTTCTTCGCCTCGTTGATCTCGGCGCCGCCCAACGCTTCGAGCCGGGCGATTTCATCGAGCGGCAATTCGGTGAAGAGTCTTAAAAACTGCCCGGTGTCCTGGTCCTCGCAATTACGCCAATATTGCCAATACTCGAAGACGGAGAACAGGCCTTCGTCGAGCCATACCGCCCCCTGCGCTGTCTTGCCCATTTTGGCGCCCGACGCAGTCGTCAGAAGCGGCGAAGTTAGCCCGTATAGCTGGCGCGTGCCCATCCGCCGGCCGAGATCGATCCCGGTGACGATGTTGCCCCATTGATCCGAGCCGCCCATCTGCAAAACGCAGCCATGGCGCTTGAAAAGCTCGACAAAGTCATAGGCCTGAAGGCACATGTAATTGAATTCTAGGAAAGACAGTTCCTGGTCGCGTTCGAGGCGCAGTTTAACCGAATCCAGCGACAGCATCCGGTTGACCGAGAAATGGCGTCCCACGTCGCGCAGAAAATCGATGTAGTTGAGCGCGGAGAGCCATTCCGCGTTGTCGGGCATGATCGCGCCATGTTTTTCTTCGCCGAAATTCAGGAACCTGGCGAAGACGCGTTTGATCCCCTCTTTATTGGCGGCAATCGTTTCAAGCGGGAGCAACTGGCGGCTTGCGTCCTTGCCCGAGGGATCGCCGACCCGTGTCGTGCCGCCGCCCATCAGCGCGATCGGCTTGCCGCCGCTCTTTTGCAGCCAGCGCAACAGCATGATTTGAACGAGCGAGCCAGCGTGGAGCGAAGGCGCCGTGCAGTCGAAACCAATATAGGCGACGAGCTCGTCGCTCTTCGCGATTAGATCGAGCCCCGCGAGGTCGGAGCAGTTATGCAAAAAGCCGCGCTCGACGAGCAAGGCCAGAAAGTGAGATTGAGGACGAAAATCACTGGTCACGGAAAGCCTACGGCAAAAGGATCGCGCCGTTGCAACAGGTGTGCGCGATCCCCTCGGATTTGTGAAGCCGTGAGATTTAGGGGGAAGGGCAGGCCAATGCAATGGGGGTTGGGCCGGAACGGCAAGGATCCTACGAAACATATGTGTAGACCACGAAAGCCTAGACGGATAGTTAAGCTGCATTGGGTAAGCGCCGCGGTTCCCGGCGCGTTGTTTGGCGAGTGGCGAGCATTGAAAGCGATTTGCAAATAAGTCAGAAAGATCCGTTGCCGACGGCCCAGGGGGACAGAACCAATTCAAACCGTCCGCGCGATAGGGCTGATGAGCGGCACCTCTATGGATGGCGTCGATGTCGCGATCATCGAGACCGATGGGCGAGAGACCGTCACGCTTGGCCCCACCGGATTTTTTCCCTATGTCGAGGCGGACCGGGCGCTGCTGCGCCGCGCCGTCGCGGAGGCGGCATCGCTC
>JBAUNU010000014.1:0-3398 GCA_049579405.1 Methylocella sp. | reverse complement strand
ATGTGATCGCGGCGACTGCGACGCTGTCGCGCGCCGCCGATGTCTTCCTATCGGTGGCGCTGCGCTTTCTGTTGCGCGACGCCGCTCGCGCGGGCCGGCTGCGGCTTTCCGATGGCGCAAACCCCGAACAGGGATGCGGTCTCGTCATCCTCGCGCTCGGCAAGCTCGGCGCGCGCGAACTCAATTATTCGAGCGATGTCGATATCGTGGTCTTCTTCGATCCCAATTGTGCTTCGATCGCTGCGGCTGTGGAGCCGGCGATTCTCTTTGCGAGTATCACGAAGGGACTTGTCCGCATGCTCCAGGAGCGGACCGGGGATGGTTATGTCCTGCGCGTCGATTTGCGGCTGCGGCCTGATCCCGGTTCGACGGCGGTGGCGGTCGCGCTGCCCGCCGCCTATTCCTATTACGAAAGCCTTGGCCAGAACTGGGAGCGCGCGGCCTTGATCAAGGCGCGGCCGGCCGCCGGCGACAAGGCGCTGGGGGAGACTTTTCTCGCCAATCTCACGCCTTTCATTTGGCGTAAGTATTTCGATTATGCCGCGATCGCGGACATTGCCGCCATGAAACGGCAGATCCACGCGGTCCGGGGACATGCCGAAATCGCGGTCGCCGGTCACGACGTGAAGCTCGGACGCGGCGGCATTCGCGAAATCGAATTTTTCGTGCAGACCCAGCAGTTGATCTTCGGCGGCAAGCGGCCGCGCCTGCGTGGCGCGCGCACTCTCGACATGCTGGATGAACTCGGCAGGGAAGGCTGGGTCACGCGCGAGGCGGCCGCGGACTTGCGGGCGTCCTACCTCTTCCTGCGCGAAATCGAACACCGGTTGCAGATGGTCGCCGATGAGCAAACCCAGCGTTTGCCACAAGATCGAGATATGCTTGGGCACTTCGCCAGATTCTGCGGCTACACGCGGACAAGCCGCTTTTGCGGCGACGTCACGCATCGCCTGCGGCTCGTCTCATATCATTATGGGCGGCTGTTTGAGCATTCGCCGCGGCTCGATGCGGCGGCCGGCAGCCTTGTTTTCACGGGCGCCGGCGACGATCCGGAAACCCTCGAAACATTGTCGCGGTTGGGCTTTAAGAAAGCGTCGCTTGCCGCCGAGACGATCCGGGGCTGGCACTTTGGCCGCCGTCCCGCCGTGCGCACCCCTCGCGCGCGGGAAGTCCTTACCGAATTGGTGCCGTTGCTTTTACAGGCGCTGGCACACTCAGGCGATCCCGATGCCGCGCTCGCCGGATTCGATTCCGCGCTGACCGGCATGCCCGCGGCAGCCGAACTTTTTTCTGTGCTGAAATCCAATCCGCCGGTCTGCGAATTGTTTGGCGAAATTCTTGGCGGCGCGCCAAGGCTCGCGCGCACCATCATCAGCCGTCCGCATGTGCTTGACGCCGCGATCGATCCGGCAGTCCTCAACGCTCCCCTCGATGAAAATGCGTTCAAGCAACGCGCCGCGCAAATCCTGCAACATAAACTCGAGACCGAGGAATTCCTCGATGCACTGCGCGATTTCGCGAAGGAGGAATTATTTCCCATCGGCCTGCGGTTATGGTCCGCAACGATCGAGCCTTCCGCGGCGGCGCTCGCCTATTCGGCGCTGGCGGCGAGCATCGTCGAGGCTTGCCTCATTCATGTGGAGCGCGTCTTCGCGGGCGAGCATGGGCGCGTGCCGGGGGGCAGGTCGATCGTATTGGCCCTTGGCAGGCTTGGCTCGCGCGAAATGACGGCGGCCTCTGATCTCGATCTTATGCTCATCTATGATTTCGATCCGGCGCGGCCGGAGTCCGATGGTTCCCGGCCGCTTCACGCGGTGCAATATTACACTCGGCTAGCGCAGCGTCTGATCTCCGCCTTGACCGTCGCAACGCGGCGGGGCCGGCTTTACGAGGTCGATATGCGGTTGCGCCCTTCCGGCCGCCAGGGACCGCTGGCGACCCAATTCGCGAGTTTTATCGATTATCAAACCAAGGAGGCGGAAACCTGGGAACATATGGCGTTGACGCGTGCGAGACCCATCGCCGGTGACTTTGCGCTCGGAGCACAAGTCAGCGATGCCATCCGCGCCGTGCTCATGCGGCGGCGCGGCGGCTCGCTGCGCCAAGATGTTTTTGAAATGCGGCGCCTCATCGCGCAAGCGAAGGGAGACGGCGACCCCTGGGATCTGAAGCTCGCGGCGGGCGGGCTTATCGACATCGAATTCTTGGCCCAATATCTTTTGCTCCGCCACGCCGGTGCGGAGCCAAGCCTCGTGTGCGTTTCCGCCGTGGCCGTGATCGAGACCGCGGCGGCGCGGGGACTACTCGGCGCGGAGCGCGCGCGCGTTTTGGTCAACGCACACCGCCTCTTTTCGGATGTTACGCAAATCCTGCGCCTAACCTTGGACCCAGGCACTGATCCGCGCACGGCGAACGAAGCGGTCAAACGCCGCCTTGCGAAAGCGGCCGGGCAGCCGGGCATCGGCGGGCTCGAAAGCTGCCTTCGCGACATGCGCGCCGAGGTGCGCCGCGTCTTCGATAATGTATTGTCACCCCGCTGAGGCACGCAACTGCGGCTGCGCGGGCCGGCGCAAGGCGCCTGCCGCCAAACGCAGTTTTTGGCGCGGCGCGTCGCGTGACTCGGGCAAATGGACGAGGACGATCGTTCCATTGCCAAGCGATGACCGGATGCGGATCGAGCCGCCATGCAAATCGACGAGCGAACGCGCGATCGCGAGGCCAAGGCCCGAGCCCTTCATGCCGTTGTCGAGGGTTCGGTCCAATTGTTCGAACGGCCGGCCAAGCCTTGCCAGAGGCGCGGCTGGAATGCCCATTCCGGTATCTTCAACATAGATATTTAGAGCGCCCTGAACCATCCGCGTGCGGACGCTGACGCGGCCGTGGTTCGGGGTGAATTTAACCGCGTTGCGCAAGAGGATCGTGAGAATTTTTTCAATCGCGGCGCGGTCGGCATGGATAGACGTGTCTGGCAAGGTTTCGGCGAGAACGCTGATTTCCTTTTCGATGGCGATTGTTGCGACTGCCGCAACCGCTGCGCCGACCGCGGCATCGATCTCGAAATCGGTCTTCTGAAGCCGCACCCGGCCGGATTCGAGGCGCGACATGTCGAGGACATCCGAGATCACGCCGAGCAGATATTGGCCGCTTTGCCTTATGTCGCTGCAATAACCGGCATATTTCGGCGATCCCAGGGCGCCGAATGTTTCTTGCTGCATCAATTCGGCAAAGCCGATGATGGCGTTGAGCGGCGTCCGAAGCTCGTGGCTCATATTGGCGAGAAATTCGGATTTGGCCAGGTTCGCGGTCTCCGCCTCGGCCTTCTGTTCCAAATATTTGTCGGCGAGATCGGCGAGCTGCTTTGCTTGCAATTCCAGGGTTTGGCGGGATTTGCGCAAGTC
>JBAUNU010000013.1:0-8447 GCA_049579405.1 Methylocella sp. | reverse complement strand
GATGCGCGGCGTCCATTGTTGGTCCGACATTCGTACTCTCCTGTACTCGAGGGCCTGATTGGGAAAGAATAGCAGAGGCGTGGTTGGTTTGCAACTTTAATCAGATCAGAATCCCGCCAATGGAAGATGGCCGGCGCAATCACCTGAAATGAGCATTTTTGAACAACATTTCCGCGCGATTGCTGTCAATAAAGCGACACAGAGGGCAGTTTTTCACGTGCCCGCGCCCGCGCGAAAAAATTTTACCCGGAGACGGTTTCGATATACACTACGAATCGTTAGAAGTAAAGTGCGAGCTTCCGTACGGATTTTGGAGCCGGATGCCCGCTCCAGCCGGAACGCAAGGGATCCGATGCACAAAGACTCTCAAGCCGAACGCGACCCTCAGGTCGAGTTCGTCACCATCGTATCGGGCCTGCCCCGATCGGGGACCTCGATGATGATGCGGATGCTCGAGGCCGGCGGCATGCCGGTCGTCATCGACCACGACCGCAAGCCCGACGCCGACAACCCCAATGGCTACTACGAGTTCGAACCTATCAAGAAGCTGAAGGAGGATTCGTCCTGGGTCGCAGGAGCGGCGGGCCGGGTGGTGAAGGCGATATACCTTCTGCTCTATGATTTGCCGGGGCAGCACCAGTACCGCGTCATCCTCATGCGCCGCGACCTGACGGAAGTCATCGCGTCACAGGATGCGATGCTGCGGCGGTCCGGATCGGCGACCGGCGGCCTCGATCCCAAGATGCTGGCGCGGCACTACGAGACCCAACTCCGCCACGCCGCCGCGTGGCTGCGTGAACAGCCGAACTTCGCCGTCACTTATGTGAATTACGCCGACATCGTCCAAAATCCAGCTGCCGCCGCTGCCGCGGTCGCCAGCTTCCTAGGCGGCGCCGTCGACCCCGTCAAGATGGCGGCGAGCGTCGACCGCGATTTATATCGTCAGCGCGCCGCCAGCTTGACAGCTAGGGAGGCCCCGGAATGGCACGCACCGCATTTATTCTAGGAATTTGGGTCCTCGCGGCAAGCCTGGGCATCCTCGGCTATCAGGGCCTGACCTTCTACTTTTATCAGCAATGGCCGCCGGTCTCGCTCGGCTTCGGCTGGCGGCTCATTTTCGGCGACGTCCAGCTGATCCCCTACCGCAGCCTCCTCGACGCCTTGAACTGGCTTGGCAAGGCGCCGCTTGTGCTTGCCGGCGTCATCCTTTCCTACGCGCTCTTCCTCCTGTCCGACGGGCTGCGCGGGCGGTCCGGCCGGCGTCGCTAGTCGTCGCCGGTCACGGAATGAACGACCAGATCGTGACCATGAAAAAGCGAATGAGCATCTGCGTGAACGCTTTCCATGTCGGCATATAAGGGCCGGTGATCTTCGCATACCCCGACATAGTTGCACGGAGGTCGCCGTCGGGGTTAGGGACTTCCGCCCGTACGCGGACAATATTGGTGCCGCTGCCGCCCGGATCTTTCTGCGCGTCGTCGGCGATGCTGATGGCGGTGCCCGGGAAGGTCGCCTCCGGGAAAGCCCACGGCCGTATTTTCACACCGCCGCCGATCTGCACATGACCGATATCGGTCTCGGGGACCTGCACGTCCGCTTGCACGGTGCGGAGATCCTGCACGGTGAAGACGAGTTGTCCCTGCGCGAACCATTGGCCTCTCAGCAGCATCGGATTGGGCGTTACGACGTTGCCGTAGCTGGTCGCCTGGACCCGCGTCCGCTGCAGCTGATCCTCGTTGTAGGCGACGGTAGCGGCGTATTGGCGCTCCAAGGCGAGCGCGGCGTCCAGTTGCCCCGGCGTCGGCCCGGTGCGCACACTGTCGTAATTCGCCCGCGCGACCTTCTCCGCCGCCTGATCCTGCTGATATGTTGAGACGGTCTGATCATAGTACGAGCGCGTAACGACATCCCTCGTAACCAATTCGGCGGCACGTTCGTATTGCGCCTTGTCATAAGGAAGCTTCGAGGCGGCGAGCTCATACTGCTTGCGCGCCAGCTCGACGTCTTCGGGTTTCGGCGTCTCCTGGAGCGCCTGGAGATTGGCCTTGGCGTTTTCCAGCTGGGCCTTCGACACCGCCAAATTGGCCTGCTGATCCCAATCCGATAGGATACCGAGGGTCTGCCCGGGCACGACCCAGTCGTTTTCATTGACCAGCACCTCGGTCAGCTCGCCTTGAACGCGTGCGTTGAGTTGACTGGAATCGTGGGGCAGGATCGTGAAATTGCCGCCGGCCTCATAGGAATAGGGAATGAAGGCGAAGGCCAAGACCACCGCCAACATGCTTGCAAGAACGATGGCGGTTCTGGCCGAAGGCCATATATCGGCTTGGCGCTGGCGCGCCGCCGCCAAGCCGCGTGCTGCCTCGCGGTCAAAAGGGACGACGATTCCCGGCGGCTCGGCGGGAGCCGGGCTGCTCGGGACACCGTCGGCGGGCAGATAGACGACATGCGCGACGCCTTGGTTGTTCACCGTCACGCGCAGCCATATCCACGCCGCCAACGGGACGATCGTCAGCAGCGCCAGAGTGATCGTATCGAGGATAGACCACAGCCCCGGCAAGCCGGCCCCGAAGGCACCGGCATGAGCGGCGACACTCAGGTAAAGCGAAACCAGGCCCGCGCAGCCGAGGCTCCACAGTCCTGAAAGCGCCAGCAGGTGCGCGCGATAGAAGCCGCCGATGCGCCAGAGCTCGGAGCGGCCGAACAGCGTCGTGAGCCACTTTCTTCCCGATGTGGCCGCAAAGGGCATCGCGCCGGCGACGACAGCGCAAAGCGCCGCCTGTCCAATGATGAGCGACGAGATCGGCAGCCAATCGCCGTTCTGCCGTGCGAGCAGCCAAGTTCCCGTCCCGGCGGCGAACAGCGCAAGCCCTGCCATAAGCGGGGCCGCCGTAACCTGCAGGGCCTTCTCGGCTCTCAGATTGCGCCAATCGGCATCCGAGAAACGCAGGCGCGGCAGCACGCCGAAGCGCAAGCCCATCCCGCAAACCCGCGACGAAAAGCCAAAGAACGAGGCCACCGCCGCTTGTGCGATCGCGGGACCAACGTCGACGAGGAGCAGCGCAATAGCCACGCTCGCGATCGACTGCGCCAGCGTCAGGCGGGATAAATCCGCCCCCATGGCCGCGGTGCTGAGCGCGGTCGCGATCAGGCAAAAAAACGCCGCCGGCAAGAGCAGCCAACGGTAATAGCGAAGCGGCCCGGCAAGCCAGTCCAACGCCTGCAACAGCGCGGCCGGGTCGAAGAACCGAACCGCGAACCGGTTCTGGACCGCGCCCGGCGGAAGTTGTGAGGCCTCGACCGCGGCGGGGAGGTTGTTGATTTCGCCCTCTAAATCGTCCTTAAGTGCCTTGGGCTCGTCCTCGATCGTTTTTCCGGGTGCGTCCTGCTGTCCCAGATTGGGCTCGACGATCCCGCAATCGAGCAGCTCGGTCAGTAAGCCGTCGAACTGATCCCTGGTCAACTCGGCGCCGATTTGCTGCTTAAACTCGGTCTGGATCTCGGGGAAGGAGCGCTTGCCGTCGAGGAGCTGGCAAAGCAGATTCTCCTCGCGGCCGAACTGATAGACCTGCTTGGCGGAGGTCTTGACGAAATAGGTCGGGCTCGAACCGGCTGGTCCTTCGCGCTTTGAAATGACCACGCGCCTTACGCGACGGTAAGGGACCGCCGGATCCGGCGGCGTGATGGCTTCGATCGTCATTTTGGGCAATTATGAGGTCCTGACTTTGTGCGCAAATGCACCCCTGCACTAAAGGCAAATAGCGACACCCTTTAGTTGGGGTAGGTTCGGGTAGATCGAAAAGCCGAATACGACGTGCGTGTTTCGTCCCCGCGTCCGGTGAATTGGTATTGAGTGTGACTCGTTCTGATTCTTTGTGTCATTCACTGAGGATGAATTCGTGTCTGTCCTTTGAGGGTCTTTAAGGCTGCGGGCTGCACAGCCCTTCGGCGGCCTGCCGCGCCAAACCGCCTCCGTCCGCCAAACTTTGGATGAGGCGATCTTACCTAAGGACGAGGCGATGATGTATCACGTATCACTCATGGCCGCAAGACTTATCGCATGCGATGTCGATCGCACGTGATATGTCCGGAATAGGTAGCCGACGATTTGTCCGGTTTGAGACCGGAGAGATCGGATGTTGGCGGAAGTTCGGATGACGCGGATCGCGGCAGCGGTCGGGCGGTATCGCGCTGGAAAATTGAGTTGTTAGAGTCGCGGAGCTGTCGGGCATGAGCGAGCGGCATTTCCGGCGCTTGCCCTTTTTTTGCGGTCCGCTCCAGATCGCGGCCTATGAGCCCGGCGGGGTTCGCGGAAGAGAGTGAACATGGCCAGGAGCGCTGCGCGAAGACGTGGCGCTGTTAGCTGCCGGGGAGAAAGCCAACGGCTTCAAGGACACGACAAGCCGCCGACACGAGACGGCCGCCGGCGAGCGCGGCGGCATCGAAACGCGAATCTATACGGCGGTCCACGAGAGTGCTGACTGCTAGGATAAAACCGGGCCGGGTTCCGATGGGAGTCGAGCGCTTGACGAATAAAATTCGCTATGATCATCCCTCGCTAGTAATGATCGGCCATCGTCAAAGGGTCCGCCTCGATGCGCAAAAAAACCGCCCGCTTCTTCGGCATGAAGCGGAACGGCCAGCCGATCGCCGTGCTGACCGGCTATGACGCGCCGACCGCCAAGGCCGAGGAGGCCGCCGGAGTCGATATTATTCTCGTCGGCGACAGCGTCGGCACCACTATGCTGGGCTACGCCAGCGAGAGGGAGGTCACCCTCGCGGACATGTGCCACCACGTCGGCGCCGTGCGCCGGGGCGCGCCCAAAACCACGATCATCGCCGATTTGCCCTTTCGCAGCTACGACACGCCCGGGATCGCGGTGAAAAGCTCGAGCCTCCTCATCGAGGCCGGAGCCGACATCGTGAAATTTGAAGGCGCGCGGCCCGAGATCGCCGAAGCCCTTGCGAGGGCCTCGATCGAGGTCTGTTGTCACCTGGGGCTTGAGCCGCAGCATCATGACGACAGACGCCTCAAGGGCCAAAAGGCGGAGGACGCGATGCGGCTTCTGCGCGACGCCGCGGCCCTCGACGGAGCGGGAATGGCGATGCTCGTTCTCGAACTCGTGCCGGAAGAGGTCGCCGATCACGTGACAAGATCAATCAAGGCGCCGACCATCGGGATCGGCGCCGGACGCAAGACCGATGGGCAGGTGCTTGTGATTTCCGATGTGCTCGGCTTCACCCCCGCGAACTACCATCACAACCGGCGCTACCAGGAAGTAGGACAGCTCATGCTGGAGGCGGCAAAAGCCTATGTCTTGGATGTGCGTACCAAGAATTTTCCGGCCGAGGCGAATACATTTTTCATGGACGCGGACGAGCTCGCGATCTTTCTTAAGGACAAGCCGTGAGGTTTATCCACCGAGCATTCTCTTCACGAGCGCGCTGGCTTTCGCAAAATCGATCCGGCCCGCATATTTTCCCTTGAGCGCGCCGACCACATTTCCCATCTCCTTGATGGACGAGGCGTTGGTCTCGGCGATGGCGGCGGCGATCGCCTGCGCCACTTCCGCCTCGCTTAGCTGTTGCGGCAAAAAGCCCTGGATGATAGCGATTTCCTCGCTTTCTTGCGTCGCTAGGTCCACGCGGCCCGCTTTTTCGTAGATCGCTTGCGATTCCTTACGGCTTTTTGTCATCTTCTGGAGAAGCGCCAATATATCCTCGTCGGACACGGTTTTTCCCTGCCCTCGCGCCTCGATGTCCTTGTCCTTGAGCGCGGCCATGATCATGCGGATCGTGCCGGCGCGGCGCTTTTCGCCGGCCTTCATCGCGGCCCTAAGCTCGCTTGAAAATTTTTCGTGCATCGCCAGCGCCTCGGCTTTTCGGTAGTGTCTCAGTTTGAATTACCGCAGTGGGTGGTGACCGCGGACAGCCACTCCGCGATCAGAAAAGAGCGGAAAATCGGGCCTGGTGTACCGCGTCCCCCTGCGCTCTACTGGCAGCTTGTGAATGGCCACTTGCTTGCGACCGAGTAATTTTCATGGGGGGTCTCTCTTTTGTGAACCAAGAGCGTTCTGCATTTCCGCAACGCTCATCGCCCTCGAATAGACGTAAAGGTAATCGACGCAGCCTTCAAAGCGAGAACCAGTCGATAAGTTGACGAGAGAGAACCCAGCTTCCGTTGGTTCAGAATCCAATACACGGTGTACCGAAAAACTAAAGTCGTCGGGAAAACGATACTCGAACGAGTTGAACCCGTCCAAAAGCAGAACAGCCCGTTTTTTACGCTCGTCTACTGAAACGAAGATGTTGTGCCAGACTTCCGAGGATATATGGGCGTCGTTTAACACTTGTGCTACGCGCTGGTTGTTCGCCGTGATCTCAACTCGTCCGAGGTTCTCGCGCAACGAGAACCATCGGTAACTTTCACCCAAAGTGACAATATTGTCCTTCCCCTTAGAGGGATCAAAGAGGCTAGCTTTGAAGCGGATAGAAAAACTGAAGCTTGATGGATCAAGATCGAATACATAATAGACGGCCCTGTACGGATAATTAACCGAGCCGCTGTACGGGTAATTATTCACCGGTTTATCTCCGGGGGTGCAAACTGCGCCGTCTTTATGCGTTAAGTTGGCTTCGTTTGTTGCCGAGTTGCCGGTCCCTATGTTGGAGTCAGGATTCCCGAAGCGCCAAGCGGATAGCAAGACCAAAGGCTTGGACCGCGCATCAGAAATACTGTGTGGGAGCCTCTCTCGTATTTCTGGCCAATACCAGAATATAGTTATAGCAACAACTGCCAACAGAATAATAATGGCAATCGGTGTACGAGCCTCGACCTTCACTCCGAAGACTTCGAATGACATTTTGTCATCGCGATTAGTCTTTTCGTCGTCCATGAGTCGCTTCCCAAGGCGATGCCCGTCACGTCTGTTCCGTCCCGGTTCCTTCGCTGCAATCAATTATGGGCGAATGTTTTAGTGAAGAGTCAAGCTCAAAAGAAACAGGCGCATAAGGCCCAATCTGGAACGCGCGGCCGCCCCTCTCGATAACTGCCCTGTCTAAGGGCAGTTATTGTCGAAAATCCAATGGCGCTCGCATATTAGACGTTGTGCGTTTTACTTGCAGACCGTGTGAAACTCGAACGAGCGGGCGGCAGTCGGAAAATGTTGGTCGATTTTCGGCGCTTCTCGTCCAAGAAGCCGCCATCGTGAAGGACCGCTTTGCGAAAGCCGAAATTCAAACTGAGACACTACCGGCTTTTCATCGGAATTGACGGCGGCAATGGGCCGCTTTATCGAAATGCAAGGAGCGGATTTAGAGTGAGCATGACCGGCGAGCAAGCGCAAGCTTTTCCGTTATGGCGCGAGCCCCGCGCGACCGCCCTCCTCGTTTTGGCGAACGGCATGGTGCTCGAAGGGTTTGGGCTAGGCGCCACCGGCGCGGCCGTGGGCGAGATCTGTTTCAACACGGCGATGACCGGTTATCAGGAAATCCTCACCGATCCTTCCTATGCCGGCCAAATCGTCACGTTCACCTTTCCTCATATCGGAAATACCGGCGTCAACGACGAGGATATCGAGACAAGCAATCTCGCGGCGAGCGCCGGAGTGCGCGGCATCATCGTTCATGCGCCGGTCACGGGTCCGTCCAATCACCGGGCCACGGGCGATTTCAATGCATGGCTCAAGAGCCGCGGCATCGTCGGCCTTTATGGCCTCGATACGCGCGCGCTCACCGCGTTCATACGCGAGAACGGCATGCCGAACGCGGTCATCGCCCATTCGCCAAGCGGCGAGTTCGACATCGATGGCCTGCGGGCGATGGCGCGGGCATGGCCGGGCCTCGAAGGCATGGATCTCGTGCCGGAGGTCACCGCCGCGCAGCGCTACGACTGGACGGAATCGGCCTGGATGCCGGGACGGGGTTTTCGTACCGCCGGGCTAGGGAAATACAGGGTCGTCGCCATCGATTACGGGATCAAACGCAATATCCTGAGGCTTCTGACCGAGACCGGCTGCGCGGTCACCGTCGTGCCGGCGGAGACGCCCGCGGATTCGATTCTGGCGATGCGGCCCGACGGGGTTTTTCTTTCGAATGGTCCGGGCGATCCGGCCGAGACCGGGAAATATGCGGTTCCGGTCATCGAGACTCTCCTCGCAAGGGCGGTCCCAACCTTCGGAATTTGCCTTGGCCATCAGATGCTGGCGCTCGCGATCGGCGGGAAGACCTTAAAGATGCACCAGGGCCATCATGGCGCCAATCACCCGGTGCAGGACTTTACCACCGGCAAGGTCGAGATAGTGTCTATGAATCATGGTTTTGCGGTCGATGCGGGAAGTCTACCCGCCAATGCGCGGGAAACTCATCGTTCGCTGTTCGACGGTTCGAATTGCGGTCTCGAACTGACCGATCGCCCGGCGTTTTCGGTGCAGCACCATCCCGAGGCG
>JBAUNU010000012.1:0-2930 GCA_049579405.1 Methylocella sp. | reverse complement strand
CAACATAGCCATCGGAGGAGATAATGAACCCAGAGCCTTGCGCTTGCGTAAGGTGCGGCTTGAGGTGATGATCGCGCGGCGTTCCCTCCTCGCCGAAATGTTTAAAGAAGCGCTCGAGCGGATCGCCGGGCACGATGTGCGGCATCTCGAATTCCTCGCTTACATCGGCCGTCTCGGTGGTCTTCACCTTGACCGACACGACCGCGCCGCGCACGCGGTCGACCACGTCGGCGAAGGAGACCGGAGAAACGACGGGGGAGCCTTGGCTCTGAAGCGCGTCGGCATGCGCCGGACCGAAACCGCCATCGTTCATACAAGCCAAGGCGAGGGCGGCCACGGTCGCCAGCAGCGCGGCGCGGATCGTGGGGCGCCGGTGCACGGTCCAAGGTGGCGAACCCAGGATAGCGGGCCGGGGAGGGTGGAAATGAGCCATAGACTACTCCATTGCAAAAATTAACGACGGCGCACCGTCTCCGGCCATCAACATGGGGATGCCCAGCTTACACCGCCATTTCGATCGCGTGAAAGTTTTGTAAGGCCGGCTCATGCTCGCCGCGCGGGCCGGCAAGATGAAAAATGGCGCGAACCGGCTCGAAAGCAAGAGGTTTGGAACGATCGCGGAGAGGCCGCCAATCGCTTCGCCGGAGCCCTGCCTGCGCCGTCCCTGCCGAACAATAGATCGAACAATGATCGGACAACAGGATGAAGGGAAATGTAACGGCTTCATGTCTCAGCACGCGAGCTGATCCGGCAGCTGCGATGTATTCCAGCGCGAGGGCGGCGCCAGGCGCCAATGGGGAATAAAACAGAGAGAACTCGAATGCCTCGCTAAGGCAATCCACCCGCTCGGGCACGAAAAAGATATTTCAAGCGCGTTGCTTGTTATGCCCTGTTCGGGGCGGCAATGGCGGTGGCTCCGCCGCGAGCATGGGCCGGACCCGACACCGCCAGTGCCCCTAGCTTTTTCAAGCTCAACAATCCGGGTGATCCCAACTTCAATCAGGGAAGGTCTTGGGTTTGCTAGCAAGGCCGTGTTGAACCACGGCCGCGGGTTCCTTTCCGGCGGTTTGATTTCCGGTATTTTCCGATATTCACCGGGCGTTTCTGATAGACCTGACGCCCAGTACCAGTACATCGGAGACCCGCACAGCGTCACCGTGAAATTGACGCACATACACGAAAACCAGCCGTCTCAATTCGACGTTTTTGCAGGGAAACTCGTCCAATCTTTTCAATAGATCGAATAAAAGGAGTAATGCGACTCCATGCCATAGTCGCGGACGGCGGCCTCAGTTAAATGTGATACAGAACATCACCTGAATTCCGACAGCCTCCACGGAGCTCGTGAAAATTCTAAGCTTGACCACGGTAATCTGTCGTGCCATAAGATTATTCTGATCGACAGCAACGCCTTTATAGTCTGTGCACCGTGACATTTATTTTGCACATGCGATGTGATCAACTATAAATGTGGTTAACTAATACACGCTCGTTGTCATTGCTGCGATCAACTATGCCATTGCGCAGGAGGCCTCACCCGGCAAGTATTCCGCCGCGAGGGAGGCGCCAAAGGAGGAAAAAATGCAACAGAGAGAGCTCGAATGCCTCGATAAGGTAATTTACCCCACTCCAACACGAAAAAGAAACGTCAAGCGCATAGCGTGCTACGCCCTGTTCGGGGCGACAATGGCATTGGTCCCGCTGCGCGCAGGAGCCGATTCCCGCTTCATTCCCCAGATCCTTGTCTCGTCGACGATCCCGGCGAACGGCGACCTCAATCCCTATGGCGTCGCCTTTGTGCCCCCAGGATTTCCGGCCGGGGCGTCCTTGAAGCCAGGTGATGTCCTGGTTTCAAACTTCAATAACAGCAGTAATCTCCAAGGGACCGGGACGACGATCATCAACCTCACGCCGTCAAGCGGCGCGGCGGCGGGCGACGGGACCGCGTCTGTCTTCTTCCAAGGAACCGCCCCGCCGCCGCTCGGCTTTACCACGGCGCTTGGCGTGCTGCGGCGCGGCTTTGTCCTCGTCGGCAACGTCACGACGACCGATGGCAAGTCGGATACGGTCGCAGCGGGTCCGCTTCTGTTCATTGACCAGCACGGAACATTAATAAAGAGCGTCAGCAGAGGTATCGATGGTCCCTGGGACCTGGCCCTAAAAGACGATTTTGACCATGCCGAGGTCTTCGTGTCGAATGTCTTGAATGGCACCGTGACTCGAATTGACGTGTCGCTGCCGGACAGCGAGACCGTCAACATTACAAGCATCACTCAGATCGCCTCGGGATACATGCATCGCACGGATCCCGCCGCGCTCGTGGTGGGGCCGACCGGCCTCGTCTATGACGGGGCTGCGGATGTTCTCTACGTCGCCTCGACAGCCGACAATGCGATTTTCAAAGTTCCGCATGCCGCCAGCGCCGGTCCATCGTCGGGAACCGGCAAACTTGTCTTCACTGACCCTCATCTGCGTGGTCCCTTGGCGCTGGCTCTCGCACCGAATGGACATCTGCTGACCAGCAATGGCGACGCGATCAACCCGGATCCTGCCCATCCGAGCGAAATCGTGGAATTCACGAAGGCCGGCCAATTCATCGGCGAATACAACGTCCATCAGAATCAGGGCGGAGCATTTGGAGTTGCTACGTCCATTTCGGACGAGACGTCCGACGGGGGGAGCGATATCGATCGTTTGGCGGTGGTGAACGACAACGCAAACGATGTCGCGGTCACAACTTTCGTTTCGCCGTAGCCGCTTGGGAGCGACGCGGCGATAAGGCCGGAGCTTTCCCGGCGGACGGTCTCGGTCACTGTGCTTTCGACTCAGTCGTCGCCGCCGGGAGGATCGGGCGCCGCGCCAGGATCGGCCGGATAGTACCGCTGGACGGGCGGGCGCCGATTCCCGCGCGGGGCCGGAATGAAACCCGG
>JBAUNU010000011.1:0-2726 GCA_049579405.1 Methylocella sp. | reverse complement strand
ATCCGACGGCCCGCGCGTGCTGGGCGAGATGACGGCGGCGGGCATCACGACAAATGTCATCACCTTCAATTCGCTGATCACCGCCGCGCCCGACTATCCGACGGCCCGCGCCGTGCTGGGCGAGATGACGGCGGCGGGCGTCACGCCAAATGACTTTACTGCGACAACATTGGTGCGATTTTTGGAATCGCCCGATCAGGCCAGTGAGCTAAGGCTTGTACTTCGAACGTACAAAGTTGCAGGAAATCATTTCCATAGGGCGGTCTTTGCTAAACTCTGCAGAAATCTGAACGCGAAGGGACTTCTCGATTGGGCCTTTAGCGGTGGTGGTGGAGTTCCGTTTGCAGCCTTCGATACTCCGATAGCCATTTATAGAAGGCAAAAAAGCTTGACGACGCGCTGCGGATAGCGTCTGCCTTCCCGTACTTGGATGCGTGCCGAATAATTTTCCGAGAGGAGGCAAATAAATCATTCGATTACCTACGTAATCGCTTTGAAAAAAATGAGGAACCGCAAAATGCGGCTTACGCTCTTGGAGTATATCATGAAGAGCTAGGACAGATATCCGAAGCGATCAAGTGGCTTATCGTTGCTCTAGAACATCCGCAAACGCTCGATAACAAGAAAGTAAACATTCAAAAAACCATAGAAAAGCTCAGGGGTAGCCGATAAAATTCTTGGCGCCTGCCACGTTTCCGCCAAAACCCGCGCGGAGATGCCCTCCGGCAACGGCTTAAGCCATGGAGGCGCCGCCGCCGCTCTCCTGGAATTGCACCAAAAGATCGATCGATCTTACCAAGATCGAAGCGAACCGCTGTCTGAGGCCTTGTTAGGTTTTTGGCCCCAATCGTACCAAAATGCTTCACGTGAAACATTTTGGTACGATCCGTGGCAACACTGCGCCACGGCGGCGATGAGGCTTCGGTCCCTCGCCATGGCCGAAAAGCTCGCCGAGCGCTGAGAAGTCATCGCGCCGCAAAGGTTGATCGCGGGGGGGCCGTCCGCTATGACCTCGTTCCCCTAGTAACTTTCAAGGACCGGGGGTTTTCCCATGCCGCGCACGCGCACCAGCAAACCTCTCGGCATGTTCCGCAAGGCGCAAACCAGCGCCAAGCCGAAGCCAGCGGCCGGACTCGGCACCTTGCCGGAATGGAACCTCGAAGATCTTTACCCTTCCATGGATTCGCCGGCCTTCGCGCGCGACCTCGCTAACGCGGCCGCCGAATGCGCCGCCTTCAACGCCGCGTATAAGGGCAAGCTCGAAGCGCTCGCCAAACAAGCTTCTGCCGCGGGGCTCCTGGACGCCGTGCAGCGCTACGAGGCGCTGGAAGAGCTTTTGGGTCGCATCATGGCCTATGCCGGGCTCGTCTATGCCGAAGATGCCGCCGATCCGGCGCGGATGAAATTTTATGGCGACGCGCAGGAAAAAGTCACGGCAGCCTCCTCCGACCTTCTGTTCTTCGAGCTCGAATTGAACCGGCTCGACGACGATCTCGCGGCGATAGTGGCGGCCGGACCGCTCAAGCATTACCGTCCCTGGCTCGATGACATCCGAAAGGGCAAGCCCTACCAGCTCGACGACAAACTCGAGCTATTGTTCCATGAAAAATCGATCACCGGCTACGGCGCCTGGAACCGGCTGTTCGACGAGACCATCGCGAGCCTCCGCTTCACTGTCGATGGCGAGGCGCTGGCGATCGAGCCGGTGCTCAATCTGATGCAGGACCCGGACGAAAAAACGCGGGAAAAGGCCGCGATCGCGTTTGGCGCGGGCCTCAAGGAAAACCTGCGGACCTTCGCGCTCGTCACCAATACCTTGGCGAAGGACAAGGAGATTTCGGACCGCTGGCGCGGCTTTCAGGACGTGGCGGACGCAAGGCATCTAGCGAACCGCGTGGAGCGCGAGGTGGTCGATGCGCTGGTTGGCGCCGTGCGCACCGCCTATCCGCGCCTGTCGCATCGCTATTACCGGCTCAAGGCCAAATGGTTCGGCAAGCCCGCGCTCAAACATTGGGACCGCAACGCGCCGCTGCCGCAGATCCCGGCGAAAACCTATCCTTGGGACGACGCGCGGGACATTGTGCTTGGCGCTTACGACGGTTTCTCTCCGAAAATGGCGGGGATTGCAAAACGTTTTTTCGACGAGCGCTGGATCGATGCGCCGGTGCGGCCTGGCAAGCAGCCGGGCGCCTTCGCGCATCCCACGGTGCCCTCCGCGCATCCTTACGTGCTGTTGAACTATCAGGGCAAGCCGCGCGATGTGATGACGCTCGCCCATGAGCTCGGCCATGGCGTGCATCAGGTATTGGCCGGCCCCAATGGCGCGCTCATGGCGCCGACGCCGCTGACCTTGGCCGAAACCGCGTCGGTTTTTGGCGAAATGCTGACCTTCCGCGCCCTTCTTCTGCGCACAACGAATCCCGCGCAGCGCCGTGCCATGCTCGCCGCCAAGGTCGAGGACATGCTGAATACGGTAGTGCGGCAGATCGCCTTTTATTCGTTCGAGCGCAAGCTGCACCTCGAACGGCGCAATGGCGAGCTGACGGCCGCACAAATCTGCGGCCTATGGATAAGCGAACAGGCCGAAAGCCTCGGGCCCGCGATCGAGCTTGGGAGCGGCTACGAGAGCTATTGGGCCTATATCCCGCATTTCGTCCACTCGCCCTTTTATGTCTACGCCTATGCGTTCGGCGATTGCCTCGTGAATTCCCTTTATGGCGTCTATC
>JBAUNU010000010.1:0-2249 GCA_049579405.1 Methylocella sp. | reverse complement strand
CGCAGGCTCGATGGCGCGAGGGGCAAGGCGCTCGTCGTCTTCTACCGTTCCTTCATGGCCGCAGGGGACACGGCGCCGGTAGGCGCGCTCGGGGATGCGCTAGCCGCGCGCGGGCTCGGCGTGACCGCGATCTTCGTGACGAGTCTGAAGGACACGGACACCGTCGCCCGGGTGCGCACGGAACTCGCCCGCGAACAACCGGACGTGATCATCAATACAACAGGCTTTTCGGCCCGCCTCGAAACGGAGGGAGGCGTTCTCGAAGGCGCCGGCGCGCCGGTGTTGCAGGCGATTTTCACCAGCGCTACGGAGGCGCAGTGGCAAAAAAATCCGCGTGGCCTTGGCGCCGCCGATCTCGCCATGAATGTGGTTCTCCCGGAAATGGACGGGCGTTTGATTACCCGCGCGATTGCCTGCAAGGCGGAAACCGGACATCGCGCGGATCTCGAATTCACTCCCCGCATTCACGCACCTCTGCCCTCGCGCGTGAATTTTGTCGCGGACCTTGCCGCCGCCTGGGTGAGATTGCGCAAGACTCCCCGCGCCAAGCGCAAAATTGCCTGCGTCCTTTCGGATTATCCCAGCAGGCAAGGCCGCGGCGGCTATGCCGTTGGCCTCGACACGGCGAAAAGCGTCGCCTCGATTGCCAGTTCGATGCGCGAGGCCGGATACGCCATCGGGCCACTCCCGCGCACGGACGAATTGATGCGCCACCTCGAAGAGAGTGTCACGACCGCACGCCTTAAACTCGCCGATTATGTTATGGCCCTCGCCGCCATGCCCACGGCATTCGTGGAATCGATGCGGGCGCAATGGGGCAACCCGGACGCAGAGGCGGACGACGGCGTGTTCACGTTTTCAGTGGCGCGCGCGGAAAATTTGATCGTCGCCTTGCAGCCCGATCGCGGCATTGCCGCAAATCGCAAGGCGGACTATCATGATACGGGGCTGCCGCCGTGTCATTCCTACGTCGCCTTCTATGCCTGGCTCCGCCAGCATGAAAAAATCGATGCGATGATTCATTGCGGCACCCATGGCACGCTTGAATGGCTGCCCGGCAAGGCAGCGGCGCTCATGGACGATTGCGCGCCCGAGGCGGTGCTCGGAGCATTGCCCGTCATTTATCCTTTTATCGTCAACAATCCGGGCGAGGCGGCGCAGGCCAAACGGCGCATTTGCGCGCTCACCATCGGCCACATGACGCCGCCTCTGGCGCTCGCCGGAAGCCATGGCGCGGCGCTCGAAATCGAAGCCTTGTTCGATGAATATGCGATTGCCGAGTCGCTCGACCCCAAGCGCGCCAGGCTATTGGCGCAAGCAATCCTCGGGCGGGCGAAAGAGACGGGATTATTTCAAGATAGCGGGCTGAAGGACGGCGGTGGTCCAGCAGATGCCTTGCGCCAGCTCGACGCCTGGCTTTGCGATCTGAAGGACATGCGGATCGCCGATGGCTTGCATGTTTTCGGGCAATCGCCGGAGGCGAGCTTGCGAGATGCGACCGTAGCCACTCTCACTCAAACCCTCTCGCCAGCGCGCGACGCAACGGACGCTGGGGATGATGCGGTTGCGCGCATAAGCGGTCTCATCGACCGCTGCGGGGAAGCGGAACGGGCTTCGCTCCTCGCCGCGCTCGATGGCCGCTTTGTCGCGCCGGGCCCTGGCGGCGCGCCGTCCCGCGGACGCATCGACGTGCTCCCCACGGGGCGTAATCTTTACGGGATCGATCCGCGCGCGGTGCCGACGCGCACCGCCTGGGAGATCGGACACCGCGCGGCCCAAGAGGTATTGAACCGCCATGTCCAGGATCACGGCGACTGGCCGAAGAGCATTGTCATGGATCTTTGGGCGAGCGCCACCATGCGCACCGGCGGCGACGATCTCGCCCAGGCTTTCGCGCTCATCGGCGTCGCGCCGCTTTGGGACAACGCGTCCTCCAGGATCACGGGCTTCAAGGTCGATCCGTCCGCGCGCCTGACGCATCCGCGCGTCGACGTCACCTTGCGGATCTCCGGGCTGTTCCGCGATGTCTTCCCGGCCCAGATCGCGTTGTTCGATCAGGCGGTATGGGCGGTTAGCGAACTCGACGAAGAAGATGACGTGAACCCCCTGGCGGCGGCGCGCAGGCTCGTGCCCGCAATACCCTTGCGAGTTTTCGGCGCGGCGCCCGGCGCCTATGGAGTCGGGCTCACGCAGGCGATCGATGACGATCTAACGCTCACCCGGCACGAGCTCGGAGCGCGCTATCTCGC
>JBAUNU010000009.1:0-3446 GCA_049579405.1 Methylocella sp. | reverse complement strand
GGCTGCAACGCCTCGCTGGGGCTTTGGGGTGTTACTCTTTGGCCGGCGAACCGGCCGCCCGGAGGAGTCTCGCCGGGAAGGGTCTGATCCGGCCTGTCCAACGCGTCGCTTCCGTTCGGTTTTGAAGGCGTGCCGACCATCAACTCAGCCCATGAACTTGCCGAAAGAGCCTTTTCGCAAGGGAAAACGCTCGAATGCCATGGGGTCGTTTCCCCTGGCTGTTGCTAAAGGGTCTGCTGTCCCGCCGCCGCCAAATGCTCCGACCGCGAACGGACGGATGTTGCTATCCCGCCCGGAAAATATGGCGAAATCGGGTTCAGAGCCGGAATTTCCGATCTGGCCGCCTTGCGGCCGGCTTGGCCCGCCGGTCATCCCGGACGCTTGAAGATCAAGCAGGCGTTGGTGCCGCCAAAGCCGAAGGAATTCGACATGGCGAACTCGACCTCGCGCTTGCGCGCCTTGTGAGGCACGAGATCGATCTTGGTGGCAGCCGACAACTGATCGAGGTTGAGCGTCGGCGGAACGATTTGATCCCGGATCGCCAAAATTGAGAAAATCGCCTCGACGGCACCCGCCGCGCCGAGGAGATGTCCGATCGCCGATTTCGTCGAGGACATGGAAAGCGAATGCCCGCTGTTGCCAGCCATCCTCTCGACCGCCCGAATCTCGATTTCGTCGCCGAGCGGCGTCGAGGTTCCATGCGCGTTGATATAATCGATATTGCCCGGCGAAATCCCGGCGCGCTTGATCGCCGCCGCCATCGCCCGATAGGCCCCGTCGCCGCTTTCCTGGGGCGCCGTGACGTGGTAGGCGTCCCCCGACATGCCGTAGCCAACAAGTTCGGCGTAAATCTTGGCGCCGCGCGCCTTGGCGTGTTCATAGGCTTCGAGGACGACACAACCGGCGCCCTCGCCCATGACGAAACCGTCGCGGTCCTTATCATAGGGCCGCGAGGCTTGCTTTGGCCGGTCGTTGAAATGCGTGGATAGGGCCCGGCACGCGGCGAATCCGGCGATGCCGATGCGATTGATCGCCGATTCGGCGCCGCCCGCGACCATGACATCGGCATCTTCCAATGCGACCAGGCGCCCGGCGTCGCCGATCGCATGGGTTCCGGTCGAGCACGCGGTAACGACCGAATGGTTCGGCCCCTTGAGGCCATGCTGAATCGAGACATAGCCTCCGGCGAGATTGATCAGCCGGCCGGGGATGAAGAAAGGTGAAACACGGCGCGGGCCCTTTTCCTTCAAGACGACCGCGGTCTCGGCGATGCCGCCGAGACCGCCGATCCCCGAGCCAATGAGAACGCCTGACTTGCCCTGCTCTTCGTAGGTGGACGGCTTCCAGCCCGCGTCGGCAAGCGCCTGCGCCGCCGCCGCGACGGCGTAAACGATGAAGTCATCGACTTTGCGCTGCTCTTTCGGCTCCATCCATTGGTCCGGGTTGAAGCTCCCATCGCCGCCGCCCCGCGGCACCGGCATGGCGATCTTGCAGGCGAGATCGGAGACGTCAAACCCTTCGATGCGGCGGGCGCCGCTTTGACCCGCCAACAACCGGCGCCAGCTCGGCGCGACTCCACAGGCGAGCGGCGAGACCATGCCGAGACCCGTGACAACAACCCTGCGCATCTCAACGACCTTGCCACTGTTCCTGCAGGTGACGTCCCCCATTGCACCGGCGTTCATTGGGGGAGCGGCCCATCGCGCCGGCGACTCCCGCCGAGGCATTGAAAGCTTTGTGCCGCTTCACCGCCGCGTGGCAGCATAAGTTCCTAGCCATTTCATGGCTGGCCGCGCTTGGCTGAGAGAAATCAAGCAGCGGATGCTTTCTCAAGAAACTTGATGGCGTCGCCCACTGTCAAGATGGTTTCGGCGGCATCATCCGGGATCTCGACGCCGAACTCCTCTTCGAACGCCATGACGAGCTCGACGGTGTCGAGAGAATCGGCGCCAAGGTCCTCCATAAAATTGGCGCTGTCGACGACTTTATCGGCATCGATACCGAGGTGCTCCACTACAATCTTTTTCACGCGCTCGGCGACATCGCTCATGGTTGTTTGTTCCTCGTCCTCAGGATTTGCCTACACTTCGCCGCCCACGGCAGGCGTCGACGCGATGCGGGCGCTCGCGAACTGCCTCCCTGATCGCTTGAGCGGGTTGGTAACATACTTCAACGCAGTTGGCGAGAGCCCGCGCGATACAAGCGAACAGCCTCATATCCTATTTAAACCATTGCCATTCCACCATTTACATGGAGGGTCTGGCCGGTGACATAGGAGGCTTGCGAACTTGCCAGGTAAACGACCGCGGCGGCGACTTCGGCGCCGGTTCCGAGCCGTCCCATCGGTACGGTGGCGAGGATTGCCGCTTTCTGTTTCTCATTCAAGGCATCGGTCATCGGACTCTCTATAAACCCTGGCGCGATGCAATTGACGGTCACGTTGCGGCTCGCCACTTCGGCGGCGAGACTCTTGTACATGCCGATCATTCCCGCCTTCGCGGCCGCATAATTGCCCTGTCCCGCATTGCCGGTCACCCCAACGATCGAGCTGATTCCGATAATGCGCCCATGACGCTTGCGCAGCATCCCCTTGAGGCAGGCGCGGGAGAGACGAAAGGCGGCGGTCAGATTGACGCCAAGAACGCTGTCCCATTCCTCGTCTTTCATGCGCATGAAGAGATTGTCGCGGGTGACGCCGGCATTGTTGACAAGGATGTCGACGCTTCCCATCGCGGCTTCGGCCGCGGGAACCAGCGCTTCCGTCGAGGATTTATGGCTAAGATCGCAAGGAAAGACGTGGACGTTGGTTTCAAGTCCGGCAGCGAGCGCGTCGAGCGCGGCGCGGCGGCTGCCCGATAGCCCGACGATCGCGCCTCGGTCATGCAAGGCCCGCGCGATGGCGCCGCCGAGGCCGCCGCTCGCGCCCGTGACGAGGGCCGTCTTGCCGGTAAGATCGAACATGAAACGATGAAACTCCCGTGCCGGCCGCCTGGGCTTAAGCCATAGCCAGGTAAAGATCGATGTCGGCCGGAATTCCAATGGAAACGCCGCGCGCCGCGCCGGCGATCCTTTTGACAAGTCCCGCCAAGACTTTTCCGGCGCCGCATTCGACGAACAGCGAAATTCCCCGGCTCGCCATGAAGACCATGCTTTCACGCCAGCGCACCACGCCGGTCACCTGGGCGACGAGAAGCTTGCGGATCTCTTCAGGCTCGGTGACGGGCGCCGCCAGGACATTCGAGACGAGCGCGACACAGGGCGGCTTGATGGTGGCCGTGGCGAGCGCCGCCGCCATGGCCTCGGCGGCGGGTTGCATCAAGGCGCAATGAAACGGCGCCGATACCGGCAACAGAATCGAACGGCGCGCGCCTCGCGCCTTGGCGATTTCGATCGCGCGATGCACCGCGCCAATCGACCCGGACACCACAACCTGGCCGCCGCCATTG
>JBAUNU010000008.1:0-1671 GCA_049579405.1 Methylocella sp. | reverse complement strand
GATAATGCCGGCGGTCAGCACTCCAATGCCATAGGGCGGGCCAGCAAACAGGTCCGAGAGTACCGGCACATTGGCGAAAGCGGCGATGAGACCCGGCTGGACATGCTCCTGCAGGAAAGGCGCGAGCACGAAAAGGCCCCAGATTCCGTAAATGATCGAGGGAATCCCAGCCAGCAGCTCGATCGCGATTCCGATCGGCCGGCGCAGCGCATAGGGGCAAAGCTCGGTCAGAAAAATCGCGATGCCGAGCGCGGACGGCACCGCGATGGCCATGGCTATGGCGGAGGTGACGATCGTGCCATATAGCGGCGCCATCGCGCCAAACTGCTCGGTGACGGGATTCCACATTTCGGTTGAAAGAAAGTTTAGGCCGAACGCGCTGATGGCCGGAACGGACCCCACGACCAACGCGGCGATCACTCCGCCAAGGAGAATCAGAACGGTCCACGCCGCGGCTAACGTCAGAACGTGAAACGCATTGTCGCGAAGCTTGAAACCAACGAGAGCGTTGGCCAGCCGGGCCTCTGCCGATCCCGGTACGGCGTTGTCAATCGCCAAATGGTTGGCCACCGCGTTTTCCTCGCAGCTTTAGGTTGTGCACCCGCCATGCCTGCGAGCCGGGCCCGGCACAACCAGTGGTCCGGCCATTCGAGGATGCGAACGGCCGGGATGGTGTGGAAGGACGGACGCCAATGCCCTCCTCTCCAACCAAGTTTCAGTTCAAAAGCGGCTTGCCATCCGCGCCCTTGATCTCGGCGGCCCAGGTCTTCTTGATCAAAGCGACGACCGCGCCCGGCAGCGGCACATAATCGAGTTCCTCGGCCTGCTTGCCGCCCTTTTCATAGGCCCAGCTGAAAAACTTCAAGGCTTCCGCCGCGGCGGCGGGGTCTTCCGGCGTTGCGGGCATCAGGATGAAAGTGGCGCCCGCGATCGGCCACGACTTGGCGCCCGGCTGATCGGTGAGAATCAGATAAAAGCCAGGCGCGTTGGCCCAATCAGCATTGGCCGCCGCCGCTTGGAAGCTCGCCGCGTTTGGAGCCACGCGTTTGCCCTCCTTGTTGATCATATCGACGAATGTCATCTTGTTCTGTTTGGCATAGGCATATTCGACATAGCCGATCGCGCCTCTCGTCTGAAGGACGTTATTGGCGACGCCTTCATTGCCCTTGGCGCCGATGCCAGCCGGCCATTCGACGGCCGTACTGGCGCCGACATTGGCCTTCCAATCGGGGCTCACCTTGGAAAGATAATCGGTCCAGATAAATGTCGTCCCGGACCCATCGGAACGGTGAACGACCACGATCGCCTGCGACGGCAATTTGGCGTTCGGGTTCAATTTCTTGATGGCGGGATCGTCCCAGCGCGTGATTTCGCCGAGAAAAATCTTGGCGAGCGCCGGACCGTCCAGCACCAATTCGCCGGGCTTGATTCCTTCGAGATTGACGACCGGCACGTCGCCGCCGGTCACCGTCGGAAACTGGACTAGACCTGACGCCTTAAGCTCTTCGGGCTTGAGCGGCATGTCGGATGCGCCGAAGGTCACGGTTTTGGCCTTGATCTGCTTGATGCCCCCGCCGGAGCCGATCGATTGGTAATTCAACCCGTTGCCGGTTTCCTTTTTGTATGTATCCGCCCATTTCGCATAGATTGGATAGGGAAAGGTGGCCCCGG
>JBAUNU010000007.1:0-3384 GCA_049579405.1 Methylocella sp. | reverse complement strand
CGCAGGCTGCTTTCGAAGGTGAAGTCGGACGTGACCGCGCCATCCGGCTCCGCGACGAGATCTTGGAATTGAACCTTGGAGGGTGATTCTCTTTTTTGTCCGTAAATGTGCAATTACACACTGTTGCGACCGAGTCGCTATCCCTCGTGTCGGGGCGGAGATCACCCGCTTTTATGTAGCCTCAACAATCCACTCAGGAGATGAATGATGAGCACGCAGACGTTCTGGTAATCGGCGCGACCGGTAAGACCGGTCAACATACAGTCCAATATCTTCTTGATAGAGGTTACGTTGTCCGCGCGATGGTCCACAAGGAGGACGAGCGCTCGGAGGCGCTTCGGCGCACGGGCGCGGAGGTCGTGATAGGTGAACTCTTGGAGCACGACGACGTAATCCGGGCGGCAGCCGGCACGAGCGCGGCTTATTTTTGCTATCCCGTTAGCCCGGGACTCGTTCAGGCAACGGCGTATTTCGCGGACGCGGCCAAGCGGGCGGCGCTCAAAGTCGTTGTAAACATGTCGCAGATTTCTGCGCGGGAAGATTCCGAAAGCCATGCCGCGCGCGACCACTGGATCGCCGAACGCCTTTTCGACTGGTCTGGCGTTCCGACCGTCCACATCCGTCCAACATTCTTCTCGGAATGGCTTTTGTTCCCGTTTGTGCGCTCGACCATTGTCGAAAATGGCATCATCAATCTGCCGTATGGCAACGGGCGCCATGCTCCAATTGCTGGGGAGGACCAGGCGCGGGTTATCGCGACCATCCTGACGGAGCCGGCCGCTCATGTCGGGAAGACCTATCCCCTCTGCGGACCAACCGAGCTGGATCAGTCCGGAATCGCCGCGGCCGTCACCGAGGTGCTGGGCCGAAAGATCAGCTACCGGCCTCTGACCATTCCTCAATATCGGGAGCGTCTCGAGAAGGCAGGCTTGCCTGGGTTCATGATTCAGCATTTCTGCGCGGTCGCCCTCGACTATCAGAACGGCCTCTTCTCGGGTGAAGACAAGTTCATCGCCGAACTGACCGGTAAGCCGCCAATGACCGTGCAGGATTTCGTAGCTTCGCACCGAGAAGCCTTCACCACGGCGAGCGCTGCAGGATGACGCTCTCGGCGGGGGCTGGCAACGCGAGGCTGACCCGTCCGACATCAGCGCCGCCGATATCGCCGAGAGGCGAGTCACCAGTGGCGAGCGCGAGGCGTGCCAGTGCTTGTCGGGTCACACTCCGGATGTCGCGTCGCGCATCGAGGCCGTCCAGCACTTTCTTCAACCCCACGGAGCTTCTATGACCTCATCTATCGAATCTTTCGACAAAGCGATCATCAGCCGCCAGCCAAATTTCAACTTGCGGAAGACCCGGTCGAAATTCCGTAAGGTCATCCCGAATCTCAAGACCGTGGTGGTTCATTGCTTCGATTCTCGGGTAACAGGAGGGATTCCGCCCGCTGTCGCCAAGGCACTGCCCGATCAGATCTATCCGGGCGAAGTCTTCGAGTTTGTGGGCGAGGACGGCAAAAAGAACATAGGCACGAACACCACCATCTTTCCGGTGGTGGTTGCCGGCGGCCGCGCATCGGGCAGCGCGCAGCGATCGATCAGCATTGCGTGCTATCTCTTCGACATCGACAATGTTGCGATCGTTCACCACACGGACTGTGGCGGAACGCACTTTACGCCTGAGGGCTTTATCGAGACCTTCAAGGAGGAATTCGGACAGGACATCACCGACTTGTGGGATGCCGACGACATCTGCCTTGAGAATTTCACACAGTCGCTGCATCGCGACGTGCGGAGCGTCCGTAACTCACGCGGCACACCAAGGCATATAAATGTCTACGGTTATCTGTACGACATCGAAACCGGAGAACTGCATCTCGTTGAGGAAAGCCCGGGCGATCCGAACGCTCTCCGCGGCGCCACTTGGCAGTAGCCACTCACAAGTTTCGCCACTGACGCCGCCGCGTTGACGCGCGCCGTGAGGGCATGGCGGTCACCGATAGTTGTTGTAAATAGTGGCTACGCCTCCTGACAACGCCTTGATCAGCGGCTCGATTGCGGCCTTGGCGATATCGGCAACGACATGCCTCATTATACGTACTTGTTTCACACGTTGGTAGCCCTTACCATGCTTGCGAGCAACGGGGATTATTAGGAAGCCGCGAACGCGTTGATTTCCGGCTATCTCACTTGGGACGACGCATGATGAAAATTAGCATCCTCGGTGCTGGCAACGTCGGTGGCACTTTGGGACGCGCCTGGGCGCGCAAGGGCCACGATGTGTTCTTTGGCGTTCCAAACCCCGGAGACGTCAAGACGCAGGAACTTTTGACAACCATTGGATCAAAGGCCCGCGCTGGAACCGTGGCCGAAACGGCCGCGGCCGGCGATGTGATTGTGCTGGCGACACCGTGGCCAGCCACAAAGGACGCGATCCAAGCCGCCGGCAACCTCGCGGGCAAGGTGGTGGTGGACTGCACCAACCCCCTCAAGCCGGACTTCACGGGCCTGGCCCTCGGATACACGACCTCTGGCGCGGAGCAAGTGGCCGAGTGGGCCAAAGGCGCCAAGGTCTTCAAAGCCTTCAATCAGACCGGCTTCAACAATATGGCCGATCCGGGCTTTGACGGCCAGCGGGCCGTCATGTTTGTCTGCGGCGACGATGACGCGCAGAAGGCAACCGTGCTGAAGCTCGCCACGGACATCGGCTTTGAGGCCATCGACGCGGGGAACCTCGTGATCGCGCGCCTCCTTGAACCCTATGGCATGCTCTGGATTCACCTCGCCCTTGCACGGGGTTTGGGACGCGATTTTGCCTTCGTCCTGCAGCGGCGCGAGAATGAGGCGCCGTGAACATCGGCATCATTGGCTTCGGCAACATGGGGCCAGCATGGCTGATGGCATGGCGCGGGAACAGCGCACGCCTTCCTGCTGCACGGGCGGACACGCCGCCGGCATCAAAGGCGCTGCGTCCTTGCTCGCGGCGACAGCGCCGAGCGAACGATTGATCGCCGGCAAGGGTTACCCCGCGGATCATTTGCGCCTCTTCCTGGAAGGGCGCGGCACGACACCGGTCATTCCCAACAAAAGCAACCGCAAGCCGCCGAACTTTATCGTTTGCGCAATGTCATCGAACGAACGTTCTGCCGCTTGAAGGATTTTCGAGCCATTGCAACCCGCTACGACAAAACCGCTCGAAATTTCCTTGCCGGCCTGTGCCTCATCACCGCGCTGGTCTATTGGGTCAATTGAGTCCGGACCTTAGGTTGAGAACCCATACAGAGCGTTGATTCCATGATATATTTTTGCCATGATTTGAGTCGCTGGAGGCAGAGGCATGGCAAGGAGTTTATTCTGGCTGTCGGATGAAGCATGGAAGGCGTTGGAG
>JBAUNU010000006.1:0-1533 GCA_049579405.1 Methylocella sp. | reverse complement strand
ACCCTCCGCCGGGGCAGTCCTACAATGGATTGGGCGAGAGCGAGGTCGCGGCAAGAGTCGGCCTCTACCGCACGGATACGAGCGTCCTTTCGTTGCAAGCCGGCTTGCGCTCGCCCGGCGGCTCGTTCGCCGATTCGCTTGGGCCGTTTGCGGTGCGCCGCGCCGCTTCCATCGATGTCCGGGGCATGGCCGGGCGCAACGTCGCCGTCGCGGGAATGGAGGGCTTCGTCGAGGCGCAGGCAGGCTATCGCTTTTACGCCGCCGGTCAGCCCGGCGAATGGCGGATCGATCTGACGATGGGGCTGCGCCCCCTGCCGCGACTTCTCGTGATGCTGCAGAGCTTCACGTCGATCGTCAACGGCTCCCTCCAATTCGGGCATGTATCCTGGACCAAATTGCAACCGAGCCTCGTTTACGATATCGCGCCAAACTGGTCGGTGCAGATCGGCGGCTTTATAACGGTCGCGGGGATCAACGCCGGACGCGAGCTGGGTCCCACCGCTGGGGTCTGGTATAGGTTCTAAAGGGCGTGTTTGAGACTCGCATCCCGCATGTCTATATTGTGCGCTCGCGCGGGGCAGCGCTTGCGAAAAGGCGCGGAATGCGATGCGGACGAGCCGTTGTGTTGGCATCCTTCTCGCGGGCGGACTCGCGCGGCGAATGGGCGGCGGCGACAAGGCGCTGCGAAAGTCTGGCGGAATTTCGCTTCTCGCCCATGTGATCGCGGCGTTGCGGCCTCAATGCGAGAGCCTTGTGCTGAGCGCCAATGGCGATCCGGCAAGGTTCGCCGGATTTGATGTGCCCGTCGTCGCCGACGATGTGCCGGGTTTTATGGGTCCGCTCGCGGGCATACTCGCCGGGCTCGATTGGATCGCGGCGCGTTGTCCGGATGTCCCCTTGGCGATCAGCGTGCCGGCCGACACGCCGTTTTTGCCGGGCGATCTCGCCGCCCGCCTCATCGACGCAAGGGCGAAAGACAACGCCGTGATCGCCTGCGCACGCTCCGGCGGCAGGACACATCCGGCCGTCGCGATCTGGCCGGTCTCTATCAGAAACGATCTCCGCCACGCCCTCGTTGTGGAGGATATGCGAAAGGTCGAGGCGTGCTTGCAAAACTACAGCCGCGCCATCGTGGAATGGCCAATCGAGCCCTACGATCCTTTTTTCAACGCCAATGATCCAAGCGATCTCGCTGCGGCCGAAACAATTTTATCCCGGCGCGACAAACATATTGTGTAGGCGCAGGGCTTTTGCGAAATTGCTTCGCCGGACGCGCAGGAGGAAATAGGGAGCTTGTTCATGGCCGGACCTGAAGTGGAAAACGTCCAAATAGACGAATTGAAAAAGGGATTGGCGGATGGCTCGATCCTGCTTGTCGATGTGCGCGAGCCCAATGAATATGCGGCCGGCCGCATCCCCGGCGCGATACTCAATCCGCTCCAACATTTCGACCCCCAGGCCCTGCCTGGCGCGCCGGGCAAGCGGGTGGTTTTGTCCTGCCGCTCCGGCAAGCGCTCGCTCGCCGCGCTGGCG
>JBAUNU010000005.1:0-5186 GCA_049579405.1 Methylocella sp. | reverse complement strand
GAATAAAATCGCCGGCCTCGACAAGAACGACTTCTCCGGTTTTCAAATCGATCGCGGACACGCCTTCGACGACGTCCTTCATGCCACTCCTACCATAAGGATCGATGAGCCGTTTCGCCCGCGTGTCGGTGCACGCCTTGCGCAAGGTCGCGGCCTGCGCCTTGCCACGGCCCTCGGCCACGGCTTCCGCGAAATTCGCAAAAAGCAAGGTGATCCAGAGCCAAAGGCAGATCTGAAACGTGAATTTCGCCGTACCTGCTTCCCCCGTCAGGAGCTCGCGCAAGTAGAGGATCGTCGTCAGCACGCTCACGATCTCGACGACGAACATGACCGGATTGCGGATCATGAGTCTCGGGTCGAGCTTGCGAAACGCTTCCCAGATCGCCGGACGGATGATCGCCGGATCGAACATGGAGCGCACGCTGCGCTGCGGGTTTCTTTGTTTCATTGGGTGTGCCTCGAGTTCACCAGAAATGTTTCACGTGAAGCATTTTTGTCTTTTTTTGCCATGTCTCCGAACAAAGAGCGGGCGCTCAAAAGAGGCTGCCGGCGCGCATCGCGAGATGCTCCTCGATCGGGCCGAGCGCCAGAGCGGGGAAGTATATAAGGCCGCCCATGATCAAGATCACGCCGATCAGAAGACCGATGAAAAGCCCGCCATCCGTCGGGAAGGTTCCAGCCGAGGCTGGCACGAGCTTCTTGCCCGCCAGCGACCCCGCGACGGCGAGCATCGGTACGATTAACAGGAAGCGGCCGATCCACATGGCGAGGCCAAGCGTCGTGTTCCAGAAAGGCGTGTTGGCGCTGAGTCCCGCGAAGGCGCTGCCATTGTTGCCGGTGGCCGAAACATAGGCATAAAGCGCTTCGCTAAAGCCGTGCGGCCCGGAATTGGCGAGTCCCGCGAGGCCCGGCGAAACCACGACCGCAATCGCCGTGAAGCCGAGCATCGAGAAGGGCAGGATGAGAATGGCGAGAATCGCCATCTTGACCTCTTTCGCCTCGAGTTTTTTGCCGAGATATTCCGGGGTGCGGCCGACCATGAGCCCAGCGACGAAGACCGCGATGATCGCGAAAAGCAGCATCCCATAAAGGCCCGAGCCGACGCCGCCGAAGATGATCTCGCCCAGCATGATATTGACCATGGGCACCATGCCGCCGAGCGGCAACAGGCTGTCGTGCATATTGTTGACGGCGCCGCAGGAGGCATCGGTCGTGGCGGTTGTGAAGAGCGACGAATTGGCGATGCCGAACCGCACCTCCTTGCCTTCCATACTGCCGCCGGCCTGAAGCGCGCTTGGCGCGGCATCGATGGGCAGACTGGCGAAAGCCGGATTGCCACCGCTTTCAGTTGCGTAGACGGTGAACACCCCGGCTAAAAACAAAATACCCATGACCGCGAAGATCGCCCAGCCCTGGCGCTCCTTGCCGACCATCCGGCCGAACACATTGGTCAGCGACGCGCCGATCGAAAAAATCAGCACCATCTGGACGAAATTGGTGAGCGCGTTGGGATTCTCGTAAGGGTGCGCGGAATTGGCGTTGAAGAAGCCGCCGCCGTTGGTGCCCATGATTTTGATGACTTCCTGCGAAGCCACCGGACCCTGGGCGATCACTTGTTTGGAGCCTTCGAGCGTCGTCGCTTCGACATAGCCACCCAGATTTTGCGGCATGCCTTGCCAAACGAAAAACAACCCCACGACGATCGCGATCGGCAGAAGCACGTAGAGAACGGTGCGGGTCATATCGACCCAGAAATTGCCGATGGTTCGCGCCGAGCGCCGGGCAAAGCCTCTAACGAGGGCGATGGCGAGCGCGATGCCGGTCGCGGCGGATACGAAATTATGCACGGTGAGCCCGGCCATCTGAGTGAGATAGCTCATCGTGGTCTCGGGCGTGTAGGATTGCCAATTGGTGTTGGTGACGAAGCTCACCGACGTATTGAAGGCAAGATCGGGGGAGACCGCGTCGAGATGCTGCGGATTGAAGGGAAGGACCCCCTGCAAACGCTGCAAGGCGTAAAGCGCGAGGAAGCCCGCCAGGCTGAAGGTGAGCATTGCTAGGCCGTAGCTCTTCCAGTCCTGCTCCTCGTCTTCCTTGACGCCGCTCAGCGCATAAATTGCCCGCTCAAGGGGCCGCAGCGGAAGCGACATAAAAGTGCGCTGGCCGTTGAAGACGCGGGTCATATAATAGCCGAACGGCTTCACGAGAAGGACGACCGCCGCGCAATATAGGGCGATCTGAACAAAACCATTAACTGTCATGGCGTCTTTCTCAAAAGCGCTCGGGACGTATCAAGGCGATGACGAGATAAATCATGACGACCGCGGTTACGATCGCGCCAAGCAAGTTGTCGATTGTCATGGCTGTTCCCTTACAAGCTGGCGCAGGCGTTCAGATAGAGCGCCGTGACTGCAAAGGCCGCCACGCCAATGGCGACGAAGACGAAATCGAGAGCGAAGCCCATCATTGAATCTCCTTTCCAGCAGCCCCATGGCCACGTGCAACAGTAATTTTATAATCATTCCTCATGACGGCCCTCCATTTTGGGAACACCCAGGCAGCCGGGAGAACGGTCTCACGCTGCGCAAGAAAGCTTCACCGCAATGCCGGTGGCGACCAGGCGCTTGAGCTTCACGCCGATCTCGTCAATCCGGACGACGCCTTCATTTTGGTAATCGACCCGAATGATCGCGTCGGCGTCGATATCTTCGGCCTTGCGAATGAGTTCGCGCAAGGCAAGCTCCCGCCAGTTCTCTTGCAGGGGGGAGCCGTGCGCCGGATACCAGGTTGAGGCAGCCTCGATCCTGCCGATCGTGTAGAGAACACGTCCTGCTTCGATGGCGCCGGTCGAGCTGATACGCATGATCTCTATCTCCGTATTCACTTCATTTTCGACTGGATTTACCCGCTTCACCAGAAAATGCTCCAGGCTAGCAATGCGGGTTCGAATATCGCCAACGGCACGTATAGATTCCAGGGTGCTCAACGGCGTCGGATATAAAAATTCCGTATAGCCCGCACCGGTCTGAGGACGCGCTCATTTGCGGCGTGGAATGACCGATGCCCCGCCTCGTGTGGTAATTGAGGCGATGCGCCTTGGTTCCGCGGCGAGAGCATTCCATGCGGCGCAACTCGCATCAACGATATCGATATAGCTTTCAAAGACGCGGTTGCCGAGAGGGTTCTGGCGCAGGAACTGCCAGATGTTCCCGACGGGGTCCAACTCGGGAGAATATGACGGCAGTTGGAGCAGCGGGGCGGACTGGACTTTAACGCTCGCAAGCCTGTTCCGGGCAGGCTTGCAGATTGTGGACGGCCCGGCGATGGTCCCTCTTTCGGCACGACCATGAGGGGTCATAGAGCCGTTTAACGGGCAGTTCCGACGCCGCCGAAGCGGCCCCTGCACTCACGAACACGGACGTTTTGAAGTGATCCCCGTCGCACCCGCCAAGTAGGCGCTTCATGGATATAATCCTCTCCCACACTGTCGGTTTGCTCGTAATGGCGATATTGATCGCAATCATTGTCCGACGCATCCACCTCCCCTACACGGTTGGTCTAGTCGTCGCGGGCATAGGAGTAACCCTTTCCCACATAGAAGCTGGAGTCGTGCTTACGCACGACATTATTTTTGATGCGATCCTTCCGCCTCTGCTTTTTGAGGCGGCGCTCAATATTCATTGGTCCGAACTTCGGCGCGATGCTTTACCGGTCCTAACGCTTGCCATACTCGGCGTGGTCATCTCGGCCATCGTCGTGGCAGGGGGAACTGCGGGCGCCCTAGGCTGGCCGCTTCCTTCGGCGCTCGTCTTTGGTGTCCTGATTGCGGCCACTGATCCGGTTGCTGTCATTGCCATGTTCAAGGATACCGGCATCAAAGGCCGGTTGCGCCTTCTGGTCGAAAGCGAAAGCCTCCTTAACGACGGTGTTGCGGCGGTGCTGTTCGCGCTCGTTCTCGGCTGGGCGGAGGCGACAGGCGAGGCGGCAACGCCGGTGCAGGTTGCGCTGGGGCTGGTCCTCGCTACAGGCGGCAGCATGTTGGCCGGTCTCGCCTGCGGTGGAGCGGCCATTGTGGTGGCTGGACGAACCACGGACCATTTGGTTGAAACCGCCTTGACCATGGTAGCGGCATACGGCTCGTTTTTAGTAGCGGAGCATTTTGGTCTGTCCGGGGTGCTGGCGACTGTTTCAGCCGGACTTTTGATGGGAAACCTCGGTGTTCTTGGTGAGACAGAACAAGGCGTGCTGTCTTCACACGGGCGCGATTTTGTCATGGCCTTTTGGGAGTTTGCGGCCTTTATCGCCAACTCGCTCATATTCCTCCTCATCGGCCTGACAGTGGCTGGTATCCCCCTTGAGGGTCTTGGCTTGCTGTCCATCCTGATCATCGTCATGCTGGTGCTTGTTGGGCGAGCACTAACGGTTTATCCGATTTGCCTCCTGTTCAAGCGAACGCCATGGGCAGTTCCGATGCGAGAGCAACACATATTGTGGTGGGGAGGACTACGCGGCGCGCTTTCCCTTGGGTTAGCACTGGCACTTCCGCCGTCACTGGCGTGTCGCAACGAAATTGTAATCGCCGCCTTCGGCGTAGTAGCGTTCTCAGTGGTAGTTGAGGGACTGACAATGCCGCTGCTACTGAGAATATTGGGCTTTCTCCCGAAGCGCCCCTGACGGTGAGCTATTCGTGGCTGAAACAGGCTCGTATAGAGGTGCGCATCGGGGTTGCAGCTTGGCTGGCGTCCTGGAAAAGTACCGTGAACCCGGCGTTGTATCTCGCGGGTAGGCGGCCGGCCGCGCGCAACACTGCTTTCATAATCGTCCTTCATGATAACCCTCCACCCGGACCCGGGCATTCGGGACGATGGCGTCGCGCGGCGCAGGAGAGCTTCAGCGCAATGCTGGTGGCGACCAGTCGCTTGAGCTTCACGCCGGTCTCGTCAATCCGGACGACGCTGTCATTTTGGTAGTCGACCGGAATGATCGCTCCGGCGCCACTATCTTCGGCCTTGCGAATGAGTTCGCGCAAAACGGTGTCGAACCGCCGCGCACTCTTGTGGCTCGTCTTGGTCATCATCGGCGCCGCTTCGCAACCCAAGCGGCCCTTCCAACGTCCTCGCCGCCCCTAAAACCGGGGCCGCTTCAATCCTCCGTGGTTCGAACAACAGTGCCCCTTGCCGCACTTC
>JBAUNU010000004.1:0-19432 GCA_049579405.1 Methylocella sp. | reverse complement strand
AAAGCCGCCCGTCAGAACGTAGCAAAATCAGTTTGTTAGAGGATAATTCCCTAGAAATCGGAACAGGGAATTTTATTGCGCCGAACAGGGAATTTATCGAGACGAGCAGGGATTTGCAGCGTCTCGCAGGGAATTGCCCACCACGCCATCGATTCAGCCGCAACTGAAGTCAAGCTTCGCAAACTTTTCGGCCTGTGAAATCACATTGGTGCCGCTGCGACCTCCAAAGCCGCGACTCCTTGGATCCTCGCAGGCCTCGCCGTCGCCGATAGGTCGTAGATTAATCCTCAGCTTCCGCGCGGGGAGAGTCCGGGCGCTTCGATAACGACTTCAGGGATAACTTGACCCCTGGGGCGCAGACGAGCGTTTTGAGGTCGCGCTCGCGCCGAAATATGCATTCGTGAATCGCATCGCGAGGCCCTTGGGCGCATTGCCTATGGGAGAAAGTTAATTGTCGATCGATTCCTCGAAACGCGAAGCCCCCCATTATGCGTGTCTCTGAAATTGATCGTACCTGTCGAGCGTATCTTCTTCTTCGCCGTCCGACATCAGACGCAGGTAGTTCGCACCGTCGTTCGGATAAAGCAGAAGAGTGATTGCCAAATCGCTCTTGCCGGCAAAGACCGTCGTTTCGTTCACTTCTTCGTTGCCGGCCCACACGCCCTTCGGATGGACGAAACCGATTTCAGCGTCGATCGCTGGATCTCGCCGAGCGGCAAGAGAAAGCTCCGGCAACGGCACAGTTTGCTGCCGAGCGCGATAATAGATCCCTGATTTGAAGAGCCGTTTGCTCCCCCAAGCCCAGTCGATGAAACCATCCTTGCTGGCGACGATCATCGCGCGCTTGTCGGTCATGCCGAGCCATTTGAGGATGGCGGCCGTGATCGATACCTCATAGCGATGCGACAGATAGCGCATCAGCGCCATGGTGATCTCCTGGTTGCGGATTTGCTCCCGGAAGTCGTCGAGCGGCATCAAGAGGAAAGAAGCGAACGTGTTGGCCTGAGCCTCGATCCGGCCGTGCTCTGATTTCCAATCCAGCATGTCGCGGCTGGAACAGCGAAAGCCTCCCGGCGAAAGATGGCGGTGCAACAGGTAATGACCGAGCTCGTGTCCAAGCGTAAAGTTGATGCGGCCCTTGGAGGTGATCGAGCTGTTGTAGATAATGCCCCACTCGCCGTTTCTATTCGGATGAGGCAGCAGCTTTCCCTCGAACTTTGCAGACAGGTCGAGGCCCTCCACCTTGGTGATCGGGGCGTCGGGGAAAACGTTGCGCGAATACTCGGTCGCGATCGGTGCGATCTTAATGGGGAACCTGTCGAGTCCGTGCGCCTCGTGAAATATCTTCACGAGCTTTGACAGGTGGATCGCCCACCCTTCTGGTGTCGTTGGTAGCTTCAACTCTTTTTTCTCCAGACATCGATCATCTGTTTGATCTTCTTCTGGTCGTTGGGATCGAGCTTGTTGAACTTTCGGAAGAAGGCCTCCCTGAGTATGTTCTCGTTGGGTTCAGCAGATTCGTCGAGCAGGTAATCCGTTGTGACGGAGAGGGCTTCGGCGATTCGCGTCAGCTTTTCGCCCGACGGCTTGCGAGTATCTCGGTTTTCGAGCTCCCAAAGGTAGCTTTTGCTGGAATCGGTTAGCTTCGCCAGTTTGTCGAGGGCATAGCCCTTTTCCCGGCGATGCTTCCTGATCTTGTCTCCCAATGACGATGGCATCCGGGCTCCTTTTGCGGGGGAAAGTGGGTGTTCGATATATGACGAACGAAATCGTGCTTGACAAGGAAATTCGGCTGTGTTCGATATAGATCGAACATAGCCGTACCGGAAGGCAGATTCGCCATGGCCCGGGGGGCTGGGACGTTCGCCGCGCGGGCGCCGAGCTGCAGCAGCCATTCAAGACGCTGCATCTCGACAGGTTACGGCACTACAATTTCAGCCAGGAGTCTCCATGCGTCAGTTCAGCCATGCGATCGAGGATGTTCCGATCAACGCACTAAAACCCTATCCTCACAATGCGCGATGCCACAGCAAGGCACAGATCAAGCAGATTGCTGCGTCGATCGAGCGCTTCGGCTTCGTGAACCCGGTGCTGACGGCCGACGACGGCGAGATTGTTGCGGGCCATGGTCGTATTGCCGCGGCGAAGCTGCTTGGTCTCGCGAAGGTCCCTGTGCTGCGCCTCTCGCACCTTTCGGAGGTCGAGCGACGCGCCTACGTGATCGCCGACAACAAATTGGCGCAAAACGCCGGCTGGGACCGCGAGATACTCGCAATCGAGCTGCAGAATCTTGTTGATCTTGATTTTGACGTCGAGCTCACCGGATTTTCTCTCACCGAGGCCGAAATCGTAATCGACGAAGCGCGAGATAGCGCAGTCGACGGCGCCGATCCGACAGCCGAGGACAAAATTCCTTTGTATGGGGGTGATAGACCCGCTGTGAGCAGACCGGGAGACCTTTGGATCATGGGGCGCCATCGGCTCATTTGTGGTGATGCCCGCGACGCAAACGCCTATTCAACGCTGCTCGCCAACGAGAGCGTCAACCTGATATTCACTGACCCGCCGTACAATGTTCCGATTGACGGCCATGTTTGCGGCTCCGGGCGCATTCGCCACCGCGAATTCGCCATGGGTGTCGGCGAAATGGACAAGCCGTCTTTCACGCGCTTCCTGGTCGATACCTTAACGCCGGCTGCGGCTCGCTGCCAGGACGGCGCCATTGCCTTCGTCTGCATGGACTGGCGCCATATGGCCGAACTTCTCGCCGCGGGCGAACAGGTTTTCGCGGAGCTGAAAAACCTGTGCGTATGGAACAAGGCCAATGGCGGCATGGGAACATTCTATCGTTCGAAGCATGAACTCGTCTTTGTTTTCAAGGTCGGATCGGCTCCTCACCTGAACACGTTTGGGCTTGGGGACACTGGCCGCTATCGGACGAACGTCTGGGACTACTCCGGGGTGAACAGTTTCCGAGCAGGGCGAATGGAGGAGCTGGCGCTGCACCCAACCGTCAAACCTGCCGCTCTTACTGCCGATGCGATCAAAGACTGCAGCCGCCGGGGCGATATCGTGCTCGATCCGTTTGGTGGCTCCGGCACGACATTGATTGCTGCACAGAAGTCCGGACGCAGAGCCCGTCTGATCGAATATGACCCCGCCTATTGCGATGTCATCCTTCGGCGGTTCGAAGCAACGACCGGAGATAGAGCCACGCTTGCGGAGAAAGGGCAGAGCTTCGAGGATGTTGCGGAGCAACGCATCGGGAGCCCAGACAATACGAAGAGTAATCGCGGCGATCAGAACCCCGAATTGCTCGGCGTGATGTCACAATGACGGATACGAAATCCGGGCCGCCAAGCTATAAGGTTGGGTATTCTCAACCACCCCTTGAACATCGTTTCCGGAAGGGCGTCTCGGGCAACCCCAAGGGGCGCGGCAAAGGCACGAAAAACTTCGCCACCATCTTTATGACGGCGATGACCAAATCCGTGACCATCAGCGAGAATGGGACGCGCAAGAAGATTTCGAAACTCGCTGCTGCCGCAACCCAACTCGCAAACGACGCGGCGCGCGGTGACAAGAAATCGATCCAGCTTATCATTGCCTTGCTGCAGGCCTTCGAGCCAACAATCGAGGCGCAAAGGCCGAAAGAAGTGATTATCTATTCCGGCGTGCTGGCGGAACTTGACCGCAGGATCTGAACATTGGGGACGGCGCTTCTCTCTCGCCTGCTGAAGCCGACACGCTACTTGATTGGTGCGAGGAGGCCGCCATGTACGATATTTGCATTACAAATAATGGAGTTGTGCCGATGACACGGTGCTGTGATCGCCCGGTTGATCGCCGCGCGTCGGCCCGTGCGGGTCCTTGCGGAATCCCGTGCTGACGGCAAAGGAGCGGCGCTTCGCCACCAGCAAGGCGATTTTTCGGGGTTACCATTTCGGCGCTCCCGCTAGCTGTTGCATATTCGCCCATATTCGTCACAATTGGGCAGAAGCAACACGGTGAATCGGGTTGAAGACCCTGACGGCGAAGGACGCCAACTACGGCTTCGGTCGGAGCGGACTCTGACTCAGTCAATCTTGGTTCGAATCCAGGTCCCCCAGCCACGCAGTTCGGTCTCCTGGCTGATTTTTCCTGGTCTGTGAAAATCGTTTATCTTCCCGCGGGTTAGGCTGGCGGGCGCCGGTCTCTGGCCGGCAATTTCTGGCATTTTCGTCCTTCGGGCAAGGGTTTCGGGCGCCGGTCTTTGCTTGCCATTTTCCAATTTCCATTTCGGCGGAGCGGAGACTGGTTCGGCTGTTGGCAGAGACCGGTTCGCGCAATGTCTTTCGGCAACGCCGCCCGGAGTCTAAGCTTAAAAAGCTTTTGCGCGAAGTCGATCATGGCGACGTGGTGATTGTTGCCGCCGTCGATCGACTTTCCCGCGACACCACGGATTTAATGGTTATCGCCCGCGACCTTCACAAGGCGGGCGCTGGCTTGCGTTCGCTGGCCGAGCCTGTCGTCGATACGACTTCCGATTTTGCGGAACTGGTGCTTGCCATGCTTGGCGTCTTCGCGAAGCTCGAACGCCGACGCATCAAGGAGCGCACGGCGCGAGGCCGCGCCGATGCGAAAGCCAATGGTGTGAAATTCGGACGCAAGCCGAAACTCACGCCGCACCAGAAGCGCGAAGCGATCAAGCGCCGCGACCGCGAGGGCGAAACCTCGCGCTCGATAGGGCGCAGCTACAATGTCAGCGCCGCGACGATTTCACGGCTTATGGCCTTCTGCCTGGGCGGGCAGAGTTGGCGCGCCTGCTTGCCTGGCGCGCGTTGGTATCGGCGAGGATTGCTAACCTTGAAACCGGCACCGCTCGACTCGACGAGGCGATGGGTGTGGAGAATGCCCTCGACGTCGCGCAGATGTTTCGATGGCGCGGGTGCGCATCGCGGTGTCCGCCGGCGATTCCCCTTGAGGCGCCACGAGATCGCGCGGATCGGCGACCTGCGCGGCAAACGCGGATTGATAGGCGCAGCCGAAATTTCAATAGGGCTTGTTGCTCCAGTCCACGGCGGCGCCGCTGCCAATTGCAAGGTCCCTTGGCCACTCTCCGCAGCGGTCCGCGACCTTCGCCTTGAGGCCTAGAAAGCTCAACCGGACCGACGCGGCAAGATAGGGACCGGCCGGATAGCGATCCACAATGGTACGTACGTGCGCCCCCGCGCTAAAAAGGGCGTCGCGGACCGGATCGATGGGCAGCGGGCCCGCAGGGCCGGCCGCCATGATGGTGATGGGTCCGCGACCGAATTTGCGGTAGAGGCCGGCGAATTCGCGCAGCTGCGCCGCGGTGTGTGGAGCCGGTTTTTTCGAAGTATGCGGCGGCCAACAAGTTGGTACAATAGGCGTCTCCGCCATGGGCCGCAAGAAATCCGCAATCAAGGAGCCACGACCGCTTTTAGCCGCTCCCAAACATGAACGTCTGCTCTTCGGCGACCAGGAAAATCGGGGCGCCACCACTTGAGATTTTGACGGCGTGGGCGACGGTTTCCTTGCCACCGGCGGATAGCGCACACGCTTGCAATGCCTCAGGGGACGGGAAATGGACCTCGGCCACTCGGTAGAACGGAGGGGGTGTCCCATCCGGGGTTGCCAAGACCTTGGTCGCTACAAACTTCGTCTTGCCGGCGAGCTTGTCCACCGCCATCGGGACGTGTTCCTCTTGATAGAGCTTTTCGAAAACCGCGATGTCTTTTGGACGTGGATAAATCACCAGAAGCTTAACACCAGCCATAACAGCCTCCTATCATTGTTGCGGTTGAGAGAAATGCGGGGCCTAGAGAAGGGCAAACTGTTCGTGGGTTGGCTCCGCACAACAATACCACGGTTCGCTAAGCTGAGCCGGCGTTCGCCGGGTTCCCATGGCAGGCACGGGCGGGGCAGAACGCCCGGCGCGATCATGGGCAAGTCTCCATATTTCGCCGAAGAGCTGATCATTCGACTTGGTTCCCCCCCGTTGCACCAGGGCCTGAACCTGCGTTTGGAGCTTATCGATCCGGGCGTCGGAGTTCGACCACGGATACACAAGCGCGGCTTCGTCAAGCGGGCCCACTAGGGCGCGAATCTCGGCCAGTTCAAGCAGGCGAGAGCCCGGTGGAATCAGCAAGAGGATCGCCAGTTGCACCGGCGCGACGGATCGGATCAGTCCAAGCCCGGCAATCACTTTCAAAAGGTCCAGATAACCGTCCAATGTGGTCCACGGCGTAAACGCCACAAAGGTTGGAGTCAGCGATAGCCCCACCTCGTCGAAGAGCCGCACGACCTCGAAGAAGTCCTCCCGTGTGTGGCCCTTATCCAAAATGGCGAGGACCCTGTCGTCCACTGATTCCACGGCCGTGGTCACGAATAGGCAACCGGTCTGTTGTAACGCCGGCAGCAGCTCAGCTTGCACCAACAGATGTTCCACCTTGATCGTCACATCGTAAGTAAGCTCGGGGAATTCCTCATGCACCGCCTCGACGATGCGGAGCGCATGAGTAGGGCCATTAAAGAAATCCGGGTCGCCGAAACTTATGTGCCGCGCGCCCGCCGTGACTTGCTGGCGAACATCGCCAAGAACGATCTCCCGGGGGATGATGCGAAAGCGGCCATCGTAGACGGGCACTATCGGGCAGTGCCGGCACCGGTGTTTGCAACCGCGGCTCGCCTCCACATAGCCGGCCGTCCGCCGATCTCCGTCCGGTAAGCGCAAATAAGCGTAACGATCGAGGGAAGGAAGCCCCGCACGATCTGGGATGACGAAATCCTGCCGGGCGACCGACACGCGCGGCTCCAACTGCTCGCCAGGCGCCGCTGTCACACCGCGCGCGAGGCGTTGGGCCATGGCGGCAAGTCCGTCTTCAAACTCGCCGCCCAATACGGTCTGGACACCTAGGCGTCGCAAGTAGACCTCGTTCATCGGCGCATATAGTCCGTATGCGGCAATATGGGCCGTGGGGTTCCAGTTTCGCACCTTGGCAATCAGTTGCGCCGCCAGACGGGTGGCGGTGTGCATCGGGACGTAAAAGGCGATGAGGTCGGCGCGCCGGAATACCGCTTCATCGAGATCCTGCACCGCGAGGTCCAGGGTCTCCACGACGGCACCAATTTGCCGCAGAACCGCTGCTGGCTCGGCCAGACCGAACGGCTGATGGCCTAGTTCATAGGTCGATACCAGCAGACAATTGTACACTGGATGCACCCTTGGGAGTCCGGCTTCATGTGGTTCTAAATCCCAGGACCCTACGCGTTTGCTCTCGAGCTTGTCCGCAAAAAAAGTTGCCCGACTTTTTCGGACATGCTCGAGGAAACGCGCCAGATTACCGGATCATAAAAGCATGACGATCGACGGTCGTTGTTACCTCTATCTCACCGTCGCCGAGAGCCTTCCACTCGGCAAAAGGTGCGCCGTCTTGTGAGACCTTACGTTCCGTGCCGGTTAGATTTGTCACCTTGAATGTCGTTTTACTGCCTGCTTTCTTATCGTCTCCTGGCAATATGGCCAGCATCAACGCGCCCAAGCCCTCATCGTAATAGGCTTGCCCAACACTTACCGTTGGGTAGTCGACAGCACAGACCGTGGGTTGATGGAATTTCTTGAGGTTCGGCTCATTATACAGGCGCGACCAGCTGCCCTGTCCCCCAGCAACGCACATCAGAAGCCAGTCATTTGGCCAACCCCGAGGCCAGGCTTCATCAATGCCAAACTTATAATAGAACTCGCCATCCTTAGCAGTCGGTTGATAGTGAGCATTCGCCCAGTTCATCAGCTGTGCATGGGTATCGAAATCGCCGAACTCCCAGGCGCACGCCGCCGCGGCGCCGAAGCCGACCAAGTCCTCTCCACCGCCGAGCTCCGGCGGGAAGTTAATGTGGGCAGACCCATCGGGCTCTGTCCGCATAAACTTTTTCTTGGCCCCGGCATACAAGCGCCTCGCAAGATGCTGGTCGTCGGGCCAATACTGGTAAGCGCAGCAGAACCAGTTGCCTGGGATCTGATGCTTAGGCCCATTCATGTTATAGGGGATGTCACGATCGTAGTAGATCGACGCCCACTCATAAGGCTCGCCTGGCCCGTTGGCGCCACCGACGAGGTTCTGCTTGGCCCAGTCCAGCCACCGGTAATAGCCGGTTTGGTAACTGGTGTTGTGGAACTTGTCGGTCATCTTCATACCAAGGCCACCGACGCCGACGCACCACGGAAAGACCTTCCCTACTTCACAATCGATTCCCGGCGTGAGATCGCTGCCGCCTTCGTCCACGGGCGCCGTAAATTGGTCGTAGAGAACTTTTGCCATCTCCAGCTGCGTATATTTGAACTTTATTTTGTCGTCGTACACCAGCTCAATCGGTTCGTCGTACTTGGTACTGCCACAGACAAATTCATAGAGAGCAATGATGTTGAGCAGATAGCCCTTGCCCATCATATAGGACCCGCCGTTGCCGTAGATCGGGTCCGGATTGTATGTGCGGCCCACAGCCGGTGAGTGTGGCTGGGTGTAGGGCGAGGTGCGCCTTGCCTCTTTCGGAGGCACCTTGGTCGCGAGCCCGTTTCCGTAGTAGCCGGGCGCGTTGTATACGCCCGCCCATCCGGGCGGCATGTTCTTGTCATAGTAATCATAGGGGTAGTGGCCGCGGTTGGGATCGAAGCCCTTTTGCTCGACCAAATCGAACCACGCCGCGTACTGGGTGTTCCGTTGGAGCATCAGCTCGATGATTTCGGCGCAGCCCTCGCGCCAGGCGGGTATCTCCTGGGCGATCTTCGCGGCGACCCGCGTCGACCATTCGAGGTCATAGCGAGGATACATGTACCAGGGGAAAATGCTCCATCTGTCCCAAGCGTCGGAGATCTCGCCCCCCTTGGCCCAGTTATCCTTGACGTGCGACTTCCGCCACAGGAATTTTAATACTCCGCGGGCCTCGTCGGAGAGCGAAGGGTACCCAGGAATCACGTGCATTGTTCTCCTCCCTATCTGTCTTACATCGACTCATTGCCCCGTTGCCCTCGCCGGAGTCTTGCATGGTGCTTTGGCTCATACTTCTCCAGCATGCGCCGTGCGGAAAATTTACGTGCGGCGAGAGGGCCGGGGAAATCATTTTGTCGTTATCCGGCAATTATCGCTGTTTGTCGCACTACCGCGAGAAATACCGGAACGGCAACCTCTCGACACGGGCGGCGCTTCGCGCTGGGTTGATCGACGCCAGAGGCAACGAAACGGCCTTCGGCAAGGCAAGCTTGGGGATCGACACCGTTCAGCATCGCCGTCTGAATCAGCGTGTAAATATCCCGACTTGCTCCAATTGTAACTGACGAGCAGGCGACTTTTGCGTTCAGTCAGCAAGGAGATTCAGCGCCGCCGCCATCTACCCCTTTTCGTCTCCGCCGCCGCCGTATCGCGATCTTGATCTATGTAGCATGTAAATAAAACATTGACTTGTAGCGTAATTTGTGCATTACGATAAGCGAAGAACTCAGCGATCCCAATGAATTCGCCAATTTTAGCCGTCTGCGGTTAAAGTAGAGTGGACATATCGTTTCTGTTTGAGATGATTTTGTTAGATGACGTTGCTAGGCGTGACTAAACCGGGAGGAGATGAAGTGACCAAGGATTTTGATGTTATAGAACACGCAGGAAACGGACAACTCAACGGGGTGATGGACCTTTCTTCCTTTTCTACGGTCCTTCACGCCATTTTCGCCGAAGGGGCTGACTATACGAAAAAGTCAGTGGAAAGCCGCCTGGCCGTCGTCGAAAAACTGCTAGGCGCCAAGTCGTTAGAGACCGTGATTCAGATCCAATCGGAATATGCCAAGACGTCGTACGCCGCCTTCGTCGCGCAGGCGGCTAAAATGGGCGAACTCCATTCTAACCTCGCCAAGGCAGTGTTCAAGCCGGCTGAACTGCCGATGACGCGCTCGGCCTGACAGTGATAGCGGGCGAGATGCTCGCTGACGCCCGCACCGGCAAGACTGGCCACCATGCTCTCGTCTGCTTGCTACTGAGATGGTTACGGCGGCGGCGTTGGTATTGGAACGTCATTTCGATTGTTCTCAAGGTATAGCAGCAATCGTCGCGGAAGATTTGTTGCGCGCAGCGCTTTGTCGGAAAAGTGAGGGGCAACGAAGCGCAGCAGCCGATTTGCGAGAGCACGGAATTCCTCGGCTGTTTGATTTAGCGTATTCGTCGTTGCGCCCCTTGTATCCGCCTGGGCTCTAACATCAAGATGATGCGGTGTCAGCGCTATTGGCGACTCCCAAGGCTCCAGAACACTAACTTCGAGAATGAAGTTTGCTTCCCAGTGGGCGATTGAGTTGCGGACCGCTACCGCTGAATTCAGGTTCTTCAGAAGCGGTGTCCACTCATTCTTGATAATCGTTTTATCGAAATGAGCGTGGCACAGCCGATCAACCAATTTCACTTTAGAGTCCGCGCTTTGTATGTGAAGGAACACGACGGAGGAATATTTGTAATCTATTAGCATGATCGCGTGTGCAAGAACAAACAGACCGGCTTCAACGTGCTGCCATCTTGCCGTTGCTCTCCCGATGGCATGGTAGAACGGTGCAATTGTCGCCTCTATGGTTTCTTGGTCTGATGATGTACCGTTGGGCATGGTACCTCCGAAGCGATACGCGCCGATGCCTCGGCCCTGCCGACGTGGCGCGAAGTCGTCGCCGCGGCGTGATTGTAGCAGCGGATTCCGACGAAGCCGCATCCAATTTTCAATAACGTGACAACGCCTTCGAAATAGCTCGCTTTCTGGGCCAACAGAGGGCGAGGTATGGCGGTGGCGGCGCTGCCGGATGTCCGCCGCGCGCTGTCCGCTTCCGCCGACAAGACGCTCAAGCTCTGGGACCTCGAAACCGGGAACCCGCTCGCCGCCTTCACGGCCGATTCCGACCTTTTCGCCGTCCTGGCGGATCACAATGCGGTCGGCGTAGGCATGAACATCAGCGGGTCGTCCTACCGCGCTGGCGGTCACCGAGTATTTGTTGTTGTCGAAGCGCACAAGGCACGTCTTGGAGACCGAGGCTGGCACCGCATGGAAGCCGTCGAACCGGCCGGCATAGGGAACAAGCTTCGGCCGCTCTGTCTCGAACACCTCCCAGATCGTCTGGTCGGTCAGTTCCGGATGACGATGCGCCTTCGCATAGGCAATGCACTGGTCGGTGAGCCAGGCGTTCATCTCGTCGTACGTCTTGAACCGCAGTCGCGGGGTGAAGAACCGCTCGCGGACGAGCCCAACCTGGTTCTCGACCTGACCCTTCTCCCAACCCGCGGCCGGCGTGCAAGCTACCGGGTCGATGAGATGGTGGCTGCACAGCTGCAGGAAGCGACGGTTGTAGAGCCGGTCCTTGCCAACGAAGACCGTTTCGACTGCCGTCTTCATGTTATGGGATGGACGCCTCCCGCTTTTCTGCCACCATCGTGGCTCGACGAAGGAGGAAAGCATGTCACTTGACCTACTTGCAATTGATCTTGGGAAGCAATCGTTCCACATCCACGGCATCGATAGCGATGGCGTGATCATCTCGCGGAAGATCAGTCGCGCCAAAGTGATCAGGGCGATCGCAGAACTGGCGCCGGCGGTGATTGCGATGGAGGCTTGCGCCAGCGCGCATTATTGGGGCCGGCGGTTCCTTGCCACGGGCCATCAAATCCGGCTGATCAATCCGCGCTTTGTGAAGCCGTACGTCAAAGGATCAAAAAACGACGCGGCGGATGCCGAAGCAATTTACGAAGCAGCCTTGCGTCCGACCATGCGTTTTGTGCCCGTCAAATCGATCGAACAACAGTACCTGCAGTCGCTTCATCGTGCTCGTGAGCGTGTCGTTTGTGCTCGAACCGCCCTTATCAACCATATGCGAGGACTGCTCGCCGAATATGGTGTCATTCTACCCCAGGGCGCCTGGCGCTTCACGACGCAAGTAACCACGGCCATTGAAGAGGCAGAGTTGTCGGATCTCACGCGCGAGATCTTCATGGATATGCTCGACCAGTTCAACGACCTCAATCGCCAACTCGATAAGCTCGACGCTCAGCTCGTGACAATTTGCCGGACCAACGAAACATGTCGCCGGCTCTCCAAAGTGCCGGGCGTTGGCCCGGTGATCGCGACAGCGCTCGTCGCCGCGGTTGATGATGGCCGGCATTTCCGCTCGGGCCGGGAGCTTGCGGCATGGATAGGCCTGGTGCCTCGTCAATACACGACCGGAGGCAAACCCCGCCTCGGGGGCATTGGCAGGCGCGCCAATCATTACCTTCGGCGACAGATGATCCACGGTGCTCGTTCCGTTGTCATGCGGTTGACCAAGCACGACGATCGCCGTTCCGAATGGCTGAAAGGGCTTGCGGCGAGGCGCGGTTTCAATCGAACGATTGTCGCGCTCGCCAACAAGACGGCAAGAATCGCCTGGGCATTGCTCACGCGAAATGAGGATTATGTGGCCGCATGATTGTTGTGCGTTTGCGCTAGGCCCAAGGCCGCAACTGGATGCGAGGTGAAAACTGATGGCTCGTCGGCAAGGACCGCAGCTTCCAAGCCTGATCTATGACAAGGCCTTCGAGGCCGATCATGTTATAAGGCGAGAAGCAGCGGACTCCCATCAAGGCCAGGGGCACGATCGCTCCAGCAACAGGCCGGATAGATTCGTGCATTCCACGCCGCCGACACCAAAAAGATCGCCTTGCGCGGGAGGCGTCCATAGATTGTCGTAGATGCCGCGCCGACATGCGCCCTTGAAGAAGGCGAAGGCCCGGTCGTGCGCGTCGAAGACCATCTCCTGGGTCTCGCGCGGATAGGAACGCACGAATGGCATTCGGCTGTGACAGAGCCGGAAATGGGCGACCTTCACGATCACCGTCACCCCGCTTAAGACGACGACCTCGTGGCTCCAGTCGAACTGGTAGGCTTCGCCCGGCGCAAAGCTCAGAGGCACATAGGCCGTGGCAGTCGTTGCCCCGTGCGCGTTGCTCCACCGCCACGCATAGCGCCGCACGGCATCGTACCCCCCGTCATAACCGCGTGTCCGCAGTTCCTCGAATAGCCGGATCAGCGTCAATTGCTCGCGGGACGACTTGGCCGCGTTTGCTTCCAGAAGCTCGTCGAGAGCCGACACCCATCGTCCGAGCTTCGGCCGAGGTTGGACTTCGCGCTCGTATTCGAATGCGGTCTCTCCCGAGCGCAGTACCTTGCGGACGGTGTTCCGAGACACCTTCAGGTCTCGCGTGATCTCCTTGATCGTCTTGCCCTTGACGAAATGCTCGCGCCGTATCCGGCCAATCGTCTCCACCGTCAGCATCCCCCCTCCGCTCGCTTCGAATCGAAAGCGAGCAGCGCATCAGCCCAACCTTTAGGGGGTCAATTTTAGACGCCGATACCCCCTCTTAAGGGGTCAAAATTGCACGCCGAATAACACCGAAGCTTACGCTCCGTGCCCAGCTTTGTTTTGATCGCGGAAATGTTCAGTATTGGCAGACTATGGAGGAGGCTTGCGTAGGCTGTTTCGCGCCACAAATAACCGGTTGGAACGACAGTGACGGTGAGCCGCTCGCCCTGGTATTCGCGCAGGCGCACGGTGCCGGCCCAAACTAGAAACTCGCCGCTCTGAACTCCGTTAATCCTGGTTTGAAACCAGGTCCCCCAGCCATGTCACTTATTGATATTACTCCGTTTTGTGAGTTTTCGTTTGCGTCGAAATTCGTACGACATGTCCGCCGGTTACCCACCCCGACACCGACAAGCGCGCTCGATTGATTGCCCAGACCGATCTGTTCACTGGAGGATCGGTCCGTCTTCCCCGGCGCGCCGGATGGCTGAAAGAATTCGATCCCCAGCTCACAGCCTGAAAATAAAAATAGCCCGCGAACGGCGCGGACCTGCGGCAAGGCACAGATCATTGCAGAGGGACATTGGCCCTCGCAGATCGCACGCGGCTGCGTTGAAGCCTCTCATGGCGCGATGATAGGATCGCTCCGCGACGCGCTGTCGCGCGAAGGGTCGAGCCACCGAGATCAAGGGGAATGAGAAATGGCGCGCCAGCCAGCGTTGAATGAAGAGGCGCTCGTCAAGCTCGGCTCCGAAAAGCTCGCCAGACTGGTGATCGGCGAGGCAAAGCGCAATGCTGCGTTCCGGAAGCTCGTCGCGGCCGCGCTCGCCGCGACTAAGGGGCCGGCGGCAGTCGCCGCGATCATCGACAAGCGCCTCGCGGGGCTCGATCGCGCCAAAGCCTTCGTCGACTGGGAAAAAGCCAAAGCTTTCACCGCCGACATCGCCGCCACTTTGGCGACCATCACCGGCGAACTGGCGTCAGCGGATCCTGACGCCGCAGTCGACCGGCTCGTGCAGTTCCTCTCGACCGCAGATCGGGTGTTCGAGCGGATCGACGATTCGAGCGGCCGCCTGCAGAACGTCTATCATGAGGCCGCCGCTGCTCTGCCCGATCTTGTCGGACGGCTCGAGCAAGCTGACAAGGCTTCAATCCCGGATCGGCTTTTCGCTCTGACTGTTTCCGACGACTACGGCTTCTTTTCCACGATCATGCCGGAACTCGTCGCGCACTTGCCGGCGCATGCCGTCGATCATTGGGACGAACGCCTAGGTGAGATGGAGCGATCCCTCGGCGCGATCAAGGACTGGGAAAGGAACTGGAAAAAGCGCGCGAAGGCGGATCGGATCATTTGTCTGCGTCAGGCGATCTCCGACTGCCGGCAGGACGTTGAGGCTTTCGTCGCCCTGGAGAAGAGCCGGCCGGACGGGCATCACAACACAATGGCGATCGCCGAGCGATTGTGCGATGCCGGTCGTCATAGCGAAGCGCTCGAATGGGTTCGCAAACGCGGCCGGCCGGGCTTGAAGGTCATGACCTACGACGATCTCGCCGATGGCTCGAGCCCACGCGACGTACCGGATCTCGCCCGCACGCGCCTGGAAATCCGGATTCTCGAGGCGATGGGTGATCGTACAACGGCGCAAGACTTGAGATGGAAAACCTTCGAGACGACGCTCGATATCGGCATGTTGCGCGATCATATCGCCCGTCTGCCCGATTTTGCCGAATTCGATGTGCTCGACAAAGCTTTCGCCCACGCGATCGGCTTTGAGCAGAAATATCGCGCCTTGGCGTTTTTTCTGGATTGGCCGCGTCTCGACCTCGCGGCAAGGCTCGTCGTCAATCGGCGCGCCGAATGGGAAGGCCGCCATTACGAAGCGCTATTGGCGGCGGCAGAAACATTGGAACCCGATCATCCGGTAGCGGCCACGATTTTATATCGCGGCCTTCTCGACGATATCCTCAATCGGGCGCGCTCTCCCGCGTATGGCCATGCGGCTCGGTATCTGGAAAAACTCGATGCGCTCGCGGCGCATGGAGACGCTGCAAGCTCGATCGATCCGCATCACGCCTATTGCGCCGCGCTGTCGCAAAAGCACGGACGGAAAAGTGGCTTTTGGAGCCTCGTCAAGGTGCGAAAGTGACCCGAAGCGGTCCGTTACAGCACGATTCGGCGTGGTCACGTACATTCGTTTTACTTGTCAAAAGCCCGATGCACGTAACTGCTCACCCTTACCTTCCAGATGGGATTGGGGTGCGGTGAATTGGTTCAGGGCGCTTGAACGGACTAGCTTCGCGGCGGGGAATGTGAGTCGTGGAAAACGAACCCATAGCCCCCCTCCGAATCGGAGTCATCTAACTGCAGGAAAATTCCTGATTCGATATTCTAGGGCTTGCCGGCTGACTCGGAACTTCTTGGCAACAAACCGACGACACATGGATTACCATTTTAGGATACGAAGGGGAACCCAGGGAAGGCCATGCCTCCGATGATCGCGCGATCGCCAAGGTGGGAGCGGCAACAAGGACCTCCTCGCCATCCCAAATCGCGACCGCTTATTTCTAACATTACTTGATGCGCCGGCCCCGGAAGAATCCCTCGTTGGTAGTGTTTTGTTTGATATTCGCCGTTTCCCCTTGCTCAGAATTGTTGTGAGGTTCTTCATGCTTCAAGGATGTGTCCTGGGCGATCTTTGGGTCACTGCCGCCCGGACCCTTGGGCGACCGGTTAGCAGGAGGAACTGGCGGCATATGGCTGCTCATGAGTTTGCTCCTGAGTGCTCGCATAGGAACGGATTGCCCCTCGATCGAACGTCTCACCCTAACAACTTTTCATCCGTCGAGATGTTCCCTTCAGGAGAGTTTTAACCTTTCCGCTGAAATCAACTAATTTGGAAACGGCGCGCCGATGCGGCGTCGTTTTCCAAGGAATCTCGCCTTCGATGGAGGCTAGAACAGGTTCTTTGCCGTCATTGAAACTGATCCGGGTGCTTGTCCGAGGGTCGGCCCTGATGTGTCCCCTCGATATCCCCTACTGGGACGCGCATCCCTTTCTGTGCTTGCGGGCGATCTCCAGCGACCGGGTTAAACCCGCCTCGTTTTGGAGTGGACAAAATGTAACAACTCTTAACCGCTGTTATAGTAGCCCCGTTCGTCATTACCATGGTTGGCCGTCGCCATTGCCTTTGCGCCCGCAGTGTGGATCACCGTCTAAACCAGATGGTGCTTAGCTACCAGACGAACCGTGCTGGCCTGCGGGCCTTTCTCCCTCATCTCCTCTACGAAGCGGACCTCGGAGACGCGACCGTCAGATGCTCGAAGGCATTGTCGAGAACACTGTTGCGGTAGAAGTACACTTCACGGCCATCGGCGGTTTCGATAAATCCATACCCCTCGCCGGCCACAAATTTCGCTACATGGCCATGGTTTTCCGCGTCATTGCGGCTTGACCTGGCCGCGCATTTCGCGAGCGGCATCCTTGATCTGGCGCTGTGCCGCCGCGAATGCATCCTTGATCGCGACCATGACGTGCTCGTGTTCGGGCGCATCGCCATGAGCCTTGCTGACGAGGATTTCCTTATGATTCGGCATCGCGAGGCAAATATCGATCTTGAACAGATCGCCGTGCCGGCGCTTCATCGTCGGTGCGATGACCGTCACGTGACAGCTGGTGATCCGGTCATGGAATTTTTCCAGCCGCTTGGCCTGTTTTTCAACTTCTGACCGAATTGCTTCCGAGGGTTCGGAATTCTGGAAGGTGATATCGAGCGGCACTTGCATATTATGTCCCTTCACAACGAGGTGTGTACCGCATAACTTGCAGGTCAGCGCAGGCTGAACCCGTACGGGTGGCACAGTCTTCGCTGGATCGCGCCATGCGTCAGGGCACAGAGTTGCGTTGTGGTTTAGAGGCGGAGCGGTGATATTACAGTAGCATTCCGCGAGTGCAGTAGCCGCAGCGCGGTTACTTTACCTTTTGCGCGTCCGTGCTGTTGGCCGGTGGACCGTCCAGCGGTTGCCCTTTGCCGTAGGCAGTTTTCTTGTATTGATCGCCCTCTTTCGCGATCTTCGTGGTCCAGCCCGTGTTCCACGTGATCACGACGGTTTTGCCCTCCTCTTTCCAAGTGCCGGCCATTCCCTCGCCACGGCTCGCCTTCGCTGCCCCGCCGCCCGATAGCGTGATCTCGAAGGGCTGTCCGGCCGTGTCCTTCACCTTCCACACTCCTTCGAAGTCGCTTGCAGCAAGGCTGGAAAAAGTTGTCATGGCAATCGCGAAGACCGCTGCCAGGACGGCGGTTGCCGCTTTCCTGATCGTGTGCATAGTTTGAACCTCTAAAAAATCAGCGTTGCAAAGCCCGTTGGTTGCAACGTCCGTGCTTTGTCCGAAGTTCCCCCGGCGTGCGAATTGCGCCGCTTTTCCTCCGGCGTCTTCCTTTCCTCGTCCGAGACCTTATGTCCCTGGCTCGGTGGAGTGCTGGAATTTTCGGGCGTCTTTGAGGGCAGATTGAGCTTGGCGCGTAGTTTGGCGTTGTCTGCGCGCAGCACTTCGACTTCCCTCGTCAAGCGTTCGAGTCGTGTCGCGTGTGATCTGCGACACTTATCGCGACCTCTCCTCGCAACGAGGCGATCTGTTCGGCGAAAAAATCCTCGGTGCAAACCAGCCGCGGCACGAGAACAAGATCTGTCGAACGCGCTGTCATGACGCAGTGGCTCCCACAGACTGACCGGACAAGATCGCAAATTTACTTTGTAAATACGCGCCGAAGCGTGCCCCCGCTGATGGCGTCCTTAAAAAACTAAGTCGCGGTCGCCAAACGAGGTCAAACCCCAAGCTGTACCAAACGCTTCACCGAGATAGCACGGGTACGGGCCATTCACAGCAAACTTTGCCTCTGCGATTTAATTAAGAGTGATCGCTATTGTTCTTTATTTGTTCTCTACGATGCGCTAGGTTGAAGGCTGCATTCGATTCGGCTGAATCTTGGCGACGTTGATCACTACAGAAAAGGCCCGCCAAGCGAGGGATCTCCGGACCGTCATCCGACGCCCCGGTAATAAGACCCGGGCCAAGAATGCTTAGCTCGGGATTTTTAGGGACCTAGAACCTGGCTACCCATCGCGGTTTCGTCGTCTGGTTCCGCCAGCGCCATCTTTCCCTCCTGATTTGGCACGAACGAATGACAAAGCAAGAAACTCCTGCTTACCCGATGGAAGCTCTACTTCTTACGCACCAAGGTGTGACGCAGGGCCGCCATTCTTCCATTTCTGACGTTTCAATTCATCGCGGTCCGAAAAACGTCCCGCCGGTCGTCATGTGGGGCTCAGGCGCAAGACATTCGCTCACCGCGCCTTGGCCATAAGTGTCCTCAGACCTTTAGTGGGATACCCAGGGGAACCAAAGCAGCAAACTCTCGTTTCTAGAACATCTCTGCCCGTTAGATCTGGGCGCAGATTGTAAATGGAGCGAATCCTATGCCTATGATCAACGATGAGATGAAGAGCTGCATAGCCGTCCGACGTACGCTAAAGAGCTGGCGACCTGAAAGGTTCCGGCGGAATGCCGGAGAGACTGACCAATCTACCGTTTGCGCTTTCCGTAGCTTGAAAGCATGTCCTTGAGCACGCAATGGGCGGGTAGGTAAAGGCCATTTCGCCGACTCGAAATTCCTGTCATCGAATTTGGCGCGACGGTGGATAACCCTGAGGGAGCATTTTTGAACGGGGCGCTCCCCTGGCAGTTCAAAGCTTGCCGAGCAAAACTAAGACCAGCACGATAACGAGTATGAGGCCAAGGCCGCCGCCACCGTAGTAGCCGGTTCCGTAGAAGGGGCCGCCCCCGAGCCCGCTAAAGCCCCCGAGTAACGCGATTACCAAAATGATGAGGATGATGGTTCCCAGTGACATAGCATTATCTTCCTAGTTGGGGTGCAAGCGTCATGCAGATGAAAGGCACATGTCCTCCGCTGCTCGAATGGATTGAACGTATGGCCCGCCCCGTCCGCAAGGGTGATTTTCGTCTGGTTCTGTTCAGTCTGCTTCAACGTATCCGGTCTCGGGGTCTTGTTCCCGGCCAAG
>JBAUNU010000003.1:0-1508 GCA_049579405.1 Methylocella sp. | reverse complement strand
GCGCCGACCTTCGAGGAGGCCATTTTGCCATCCTTGAACAGCATCAGCGTGGGTATGCTGCGGATGCCGTAGGTGCTGGCCACGCCGGGGTTTTCATCGACATTCAGCTTGCCGATGGTCACCTTGCCCTGCATTTCCTGGGCGATTTCCTCGAGGGCCGGTCCGATCATCTTGCACGGACCGCACCATTCGGCCCAGAAATCCACGACAACCGGCCCGCCGGCCCCCATCACTTCGGATTTGAAATTGGCATCGGTGACTTTAACGGTAGACATCAGCCATCTCTCGCGAAATTGGGCGCGGGGCGCGACCATTTGCAATGGTAAGAACGCGCCGGGCCTGCGTCAAGCCGGGCGGCCGCCGCGCGAAGTCGATCTCAATCTGGCCTATCGGTGGTTCTGCCGGCTTGGCGTGGGAGGCCGCGTCCCCGACCATTCCACCTTTTCCAAGGCGCGGCACGGCCGTTTTCGGGACAGCGCCGTCTTTCGCCATGTGTTCGAGGCAGTGGTTCAGCGCGTCATGAGAGAAGGGCTGGCGCTCAACCGTCTGCGATTGCGTGGCTCCTGCCGCGCGAGAGACGAGTTCCTGCTCGCAGCCATTGCTCGGAACTTTCGAAAACTGGCCAAGCTGGATCGCAAGCGATTGTGTAGGACGAAAGGAGCGAAACACCCTCAAGCTCCATAAGCGACCAATCCTCAGCCGCCAACTCTGAGCAGGACTTCCGCAAAAGGCCACAAGGCGGCGTCGGCGAACGGCCTGAGTGGGTCGACGGCAAACTTCAAGCTGAGACAGTCCTTTCGATCGAGCCTTTTCACACCGGGCGGGATCGCCTAAATCGACACGCATGCCGCGCGTTCAAAAGGACCGTTTATTTTCGCCACCGGCGCCGGAGGACCCTGGCGCCGCCGTCCCCTTGGACGGTGCGGATGCCGGACAGGGTTTGGCCGCCGATGGCGGCCCCGCCGCGGTCCACTGTGGCGCTTCCAGCATTCGCCGCTTCTGGGAACATGCTCCGGTTGGGCCAGGCGTCTACCGGATGATCGCCGCCAACGGCGAAGTTCTTTATGTCGGCAAGGCGAAAAGCGTCCGCAAGCGGATCGCCAGCTACATGCGGCCTGCCGGCCATACCACGCGCATCGCCCGAATGATCGCGCTGACCGCGTCGATGGTCTTCGTCTCGACCGGAACCGAAACCGAGGCGCTTCTTCTCGAGACGAATTTCATCAAGCAGATGAAGCCGCGTTTCAATGTCTTGATGCGCGACGACAAGTCGTTTCCCTATATCTTGCTGACCGGCGGTCATGCCGCGCCGCAGATCACCAAGCATCGCGGCGCGCGCGACCGGAGGGGAGAGTATTTCGGCCCCTTCGCGAGCGTCTGGGCCGTCAATCGCACCTTGAACGCCTTGCAGCGGGCTTTTCTTTTGCGCTCCTGCGCGGACAGCTTTTACGCCAATCGCACGCGGCCCTGCCTGCTCTACCAGATCAAGCGCTGCTCGGCTCCCTGCA
>JBAUNU010000002.1:0-3995 GCA_049579405.1 Methylocella sp. | reverse complement strand
GATAGGGCGTCATGGCGGTGTCGCCGATCTCGGCGTGGAGGCGTGTTGCGGCTTGGTTCAGGCGGTCACGCGCCGCGCTCAATTGCCTTGCCGTCTCGTCCGTCGGGGATGCGCCGGCGGCCGCTTGCAAAGTGCGACCCAGTCTTTCGGCAACGAGCCGCTTGTTTGCGGCCCGGCTGTGGAGTTCGAGGCAGATGTCATCGAGGCCTACCTTGTCCAGCCGGTCGTAAACAACGTTGAGCGCAGCCATTTTCTCGGCGACGAACAGAACCGTTTGACCGTCATGCACGGCCGCCACGATAATATTCGTAATTGTCTGCGATTTGCCGGTTGCAGGCGGACCTTGGACGACGAGATTTTGTCCGGCGCGAACGGTCTCGATGATCCTCGTTTGCGATGAGTCCGCTTCGGCAACATGAATGAGATCGGCTGGATTTAATATTTCGTCCAGCCGGGCCTCGCCGGGCAGGACCGGGGGCTCGGCCGCGAATCCCCCCCCTAGAAGTCCGCGCAAGAGCGGATGCGAGACCAGCGCATTGTCCGGCCAATTGCCGGGTTCAAGATCGCGCATCATCAACTGCTTCGAGAACGAATAAAAGCCAAGCTCGATTGCGTTGGCGTCGATCGACCATCGCCGCTTGGCGGCAATCGCGTTGGCGACTGCATCGAAGTAGCTCGATGGCTGCCAATCCTCGCTCTCCGCGACATTGGGCAGGGCGAGGCCGAAATCGCCGCGCAGCCGTTCCTGCAGGGCCTGATTCGTGACGATGTCGTCCTCGCGAAGTTTCAGATCGAAGGCCGGGCGCTTGCCATCGCAACCGAGGTCAACCGGAAGCAGGATCAGCGGCGCGGCGCGCGGCACGCCGGAGTCTTCGTCCTCGTACCAGCGCAGGAAGCCAAGGGCGAGAAAGAGGATGTTGACGCCGCGCTCCTCCTCGGCAGCCTTCGCGTCGCGGTGCATGTCATGCAGCCGCTTGTGCAAAAGCCCGGCCGGCAGCGATGTCTGCAAACCGTTCCGGTCGCTTGTTCCCGGGGTGACCAGACGCGGCGTTTTCAGGGTCGCCGGATCGCGCTGGATGCCCGCGATTTCGGCGGCTGGGAGAACCCGCAGCGGCTTATTCTCGCGAACGAGATTCGCGAAGACGGCATCCGATGCATTGCCGGTAATGGTAAGCGCGCGCGACCGCTTGGCTCCCCGCGGGGTATGAACGAGGCGGTTGCGGGTCCCGGTTTCGATTAACTTGAGCCGGGCTTCAGCGAGCAGCTTTTCGATACGAGTTCCGGCCCGGCTGTTGGCGGTCCGTCTTCTCGCCGTCCGGATCGACGTGAGTTTCCCCATTTACATCTCCCTATTTTCCCGGAGGGCTCCGTCGGCCGCCTAGAAACGCCTTAATTCGCTAGCAGGTAGACGAATGTGACGTAAAGGGAGTTGACAATGATTATAGGTCAATCAATGATTATGCAATTCCTAAGATTATTGCGCGATTCTTAACTATATTTACCAATCCCGCGCGTGGCGCGCTTTCCTTCCGGCTTGGAAGCTGCCAGGCCCATCGTAGGAGCACCCTGAACAGGACCACGGAGCGTGATTCGGACCATGGGTTTTCCGAACATGCTTTGACGTCCCGGGGTTCGCGTGATCTTTATGGCAAACGAGCCTCAGGCCGGCATCGTCCGGTTTGCTTTCGCCGCATTTTTGGCGTCAGACCCGAGAGACCGTGGTGGTGAACATATTGCCGCAAGATCAGCTCGATCTCATCTTGCGACGTCACGCGGAAATCCAGGCCCGCCTCGCCGGGCCGCTCGAGCCCGCGGCGTTCGTGGCCTTGTCGCGCGAGCTCGCCGGCATCGAGAAAGTTGCGACGGCCATTCAGGATTTTCGCCGTCAAGCCGAGGAAGCCGAAGGGCTCGATGCCCTCTTGGCCGATCCCGCGACCGGCGCCGAGATGCGCGGCCTTGCCGAGGAAGAATTACGGGCGGTCCGCGCAAGGCTTTTTGATCTCCAACAGGATCTGAAGATCGCGCTTCTGCCAAGGGACGCGGCGGACGAAAAAAACGCCATTCTCGAGATTCGTGCCGGGACCGGCGGCGGCGAGGCGGCACTTTTCGCCGGCGATCTTTTCCGCATGTATCATCGCTACGCCGAATTGAAGGGCTGGCGCGTCGAGATTTTGTCGGCGAGTGAGGGATCGTCCGGGGGCTACAAGGAAATCGTGGCCGAGATCGCAGGACGCGGCGTCTTCGCGCGTTTGAAATTCGAATCCGGCGCGCACCGGGTGCAACGCGTGCCGGAAACCGAGACGCAGGGGCGCGTTCATACCTCCGCGGCAACCGTCGCGGTCTTGCCCGAAGCCGAGGAGGTCGACGTCGATATCAACGAGGCGGACCTGAAGATCGATACGATGCGCGCCCAAGGCGCCGGCGGCCAGCATGTCAACAAGACCGAATCCGCGGTCCGCATCACGCACCTGCCGACCGGCACCATCGTCTTCGTGCAGGATGAGCGTTCGCAGCATAAAAACCGCGCCCGCGGCATGACGCTCTTGCGTTCCCGGATCTACGACACGCAACGCCAGAAACGCGACGCCGAGCGCGCCGCGGACCGGCGTGCCCAGGTGGGCTCCGGCGATCGCTCCGAACGAATCCGCACCTATAATTTCCCGCAAGGGCGGCTCACCGATCACCGGATCCAGTTGACTCTCTACAAGCTCGACAAGGTCATGACCGGCGAAGCGCTGGACGAGGTGATCGATGCCCTCGTCACAAACCATCAGGCGGGTTTGCTCGCGGCGCCCGAAAGCGGGGCGGCTTGAGGACCTTTTCCGCGTCTTAGCATTTCCGGGAGCTTTGCTGTCGGCAAAGGAAAAGATGCCGAAGGAACCTGCCCATCGCGGGGCATGTCGTTGCACTGATGGGCGGGTGAAAGACCAGCTCCGCTGCAGGACGCGCCCTCACGCTTGGAATGGCTACCCCACGCGATTGACTGCGGGTCGATAGCAGGGGAACTGCAAGGATGGCCTGCCCGTTCTCCGTGGAGAGGACGGCTTATCACAACTGAAGCTTTGGAGATCAGGGCAATGCGCCGGGGCTGGAAGGCATGGGTTCTCGCGATTGTCACGGCGTTCGCATTTGCATCTGCGGCGGCCGCGCAGGCGCATTCGCCGTCCAAACGGGCTGGCTATCATAGGCACGTCAGCAGCACGCTTCACCGCAGCTATATCCGCAGCATGGGGTACGGCAGCAGACTCTACGGGCTTCGCGCGCATTCCGTTCTGAGAGGGCGGACGGGGCACTTTGTTCCCCTCTTCGGCGATCCCGACAGCGGCCTCGGCTTTTATCCGCTGCCGATCCACTATCGCGTTGGCGCTTGGCGCTATCGCGTGCGCCACCAGCGCCCGCCGTGGCAAAACCCCGTCCTCTTTGCGATTGCCGCCGACGCCGCGCGCTACAATTATTGGGTTCCAGCGAATGAGGGCTATCGCTATGGCGTCTTCAACCCGGTCGATGGTGTCGGAACGCCGTTCTTCGGCGGCTATTACGGGCATGCTGATGATGACGAAGAACCTCCGTTTCCGTTCGGCCGATCTTATACCCACTGAGCTGACCGCGCGGCAATGACGGCTCGATCTTTGCCCGCTACGTCGCAGCGCATGCGGCGGCGGTGATGTGATACGCAAATTCACCGGAATGATGCGCCAATCGTACCAAAATGTTTCACGTGAAACATTTTGGTACGATCGAGGCGGAAAACCTTGCGAGGCCTCATACCTCTGACAGGTCTTATACCAAGTCTCTGAAAGTTTGACTCCTGCGGCGGATTCCCGAATCGGCATTTATCTGATTCACCATGGCAAACAGCTTTCGAGAAGTTTGCCATGTCTACTCCGGTTCCGCTTCGCTCTGACTTTGACACGATTGGCCTGCGCATGCTGGCGCGGCGATCGCGTGATCCCGATCAGACCCGGCGTCTCTTGGCCCTGGCCGAGATTTACGAT
>JBAUNU010000001.1:0-2002 GCA_049579405.1 Methylocella sp. | reverse complement strand
CTACGACTACTCGATGAGGCTGCGTAACTTGATTCGAATTTCGGAAACGATGTACAATTCATCCCATCCTTGAGTGAGAAATGAATGAAGCTGGGCTCCTCTCGCGTCGCGGCCGGGCGCCCTCGTTATCCGCCGGCGCCTTGCTATTATGCGCGATCTTGCTGACCACATTCGCGGCAAGCGCCGGCACGCCTCCTCCGGTCAAGCTCGCTGTATTCGATTTCGAGCTGGAAGATTTCAGTGCCGGAGCCTCGCTTGCGGCCGGAAACCCCAACTGATGACTCAGAGCAATTGAAGAGCGTCACCAACGAGGCGCGCCAGTTGATTGCGCAGTCGGGGCGCTACACCCTCGTCGATATCAGCAGCGCGGATGCGCCGGCCGTGAAGGAGCATTGGCTGCGAAAGTGCGATGGCTGCGAGGCCGCAATCGCCTTGAAACTCGGCGCCGGGCAATCCTTGATCGGGATCGTGACGAGGATCAGCAGAATGGAATACACGGTGCGGTTTGTGATCCGCGACGCCCAAACCGGCGCCGTCATCTCCAACAAGCAGACTGATCTTCGCATGGGCGCGAACTATTCCTGGAGCCGCGGAGCCGCCTGGCTGATCAAGAACCGCCTGCTGGATAGCCAAGATCAGCCATAGTCGAAAGCCTGGAGAGCCGGAACTCTTGTGCTGGACCTTCGACGTCCGTCAAGTCTTCTCCCAAGGCTGGGGCGCGCGAACACGTGGCCTCTCCATGGCCTGATCTGGCCGAAGGACGGCTGCGCCTCGATCCTCATGAGTTCGCGCAAACGCCATGGGAGAGGTACGTCTTGATGCCGGCAAAATTGCCGTTGTCCGGCGCGCGGCGTGCCGGCGGCTTTGCGTGCACCGCCGCGAGCCGCCTTGCCAAAATGCGTCGAACGCGCCAATCTCGCCCACAACACGCCGTCATCCGGTGGACGAGCAGCAGCGGAGCGGCGGGCGGGCCCTCAACCTTGTAACTCGTCGCGGCAGCTAGCTGGGACGCGAGAAGGTTTTTGCACAGACGATGCGCGCGTCCAACGAGATCGATTTCTGGCGCGGCTTTGCCCTCGTTACGATTTTCATCAACCACATTCCGGGGATCTATTTTGAGCGTTTCACCTTTCGCAACGTCTCGCTGTCGGACTCGGCCGAGCTTTTTGTGTTTCTCGCCGGCTGGGCGATGCGCAAGCTTAGCGAAGGGCCGGGCCGCGCGTTGCCGGCAAAATGGCTCATTCTGCGGCTAGAATCCCGCGCCTTTCAAGTCTATGTCGCGCAGATGTTCGTCACGGAGCTGGCCATCGCGCTTCTCGCGGCGGCCGCGATCGTTCTCGATGCCCCCTTCCTCCTCGATTGGCACAATGCGTCCGCCGTCTTCAACGATCCCATCAAGGCGCATATCGGTCTCGTTTTGCTCACCCATCAGCTCGGCTATTTCAACATTCTTCCCCTCTATGTCGTATTAATTGTCATCGCTCCGGCGGTCGCGCTTCTCCATCGTCATGCTCCGGCGCTTTTGCTGCTCGCTTCGCTCGGGATCTATGCCGGAGCCCTCGTGTTCGGCGTGAACTTGCCGACCTGGCCGGTCGAGGGCACCTGGTTCCTTAATCCGCTCGCGTGGCAGCTCATTTATGTTCTCGGTTTCCTGCTCGCGGGCGAAGACGGGATAGGCGGTTTCGCGCGGCGTCACCGTGCCATTTTACGCTGGCTCGCTCTGCCGTTGGGGGTGCTTGGCGTTGCCGTGGGGCTGACCGATTTCTCCCCCGATCCGGTCGATCTCCCCGAGCCGAAGCTCTTTTTTACGTTCGACAAGACGTTTCTATCGCCGGCGCGGCTCATTCATAGTCTGGCCTTGACGGCGATTTTTGCCGGTTCCTTCAAAATCATCGGCCGGTGGATCCCGCGCCTTCCCGGCTTTTTATGCCTTCTCGGGCGCAATTCGCTCAACGTCTTCTGCGCCCTGTCTCTTCTCAGCCTCAGCGGGCAAATCTTCCGC